>JAYUUR010000450.1:0-9366 GCA_043754475.1 Saprospiraceae bacterium
ATAGTTAAGGCTTTAGCCGTTCATTTATAGTGAAAGGTGGGCGGCTAAAGCCTTAACTATGGCTAATTTTACTCCCCCACCATAAATGGTGGAGTTATATATCTCTACTAACTCATTGATAATCAATGTATTAAAAGATGTAGGTAATGGATAGAGCTTGAAACTTGCTGCAAGTTGAGCTAAAATCAAAATATTATTTGGCTGTAAAATTTCAATTTCACATTTTTGACTTATTACACAACCCCATGTGTTTGCTAAAAGATGGAGATTATATGGAGAGCATACCCCCTCAGTATCCACGCCCCTCGCAATGACATTTTAGCAGTATTTGAAGGTATTCGTCCTAAGTTTTATGCATTTTAACTCAATCTTAATAGGTTTTAAAAAATAAGATTTAACTTGCCCTCGTATTAATTGGACGAATTTAATTTTAAAAAAATATCATTTTAGAAATTAAAACTTTGATTTAAATGAATAGAAGAGAAGCGATTTCAAGAATTGCCCTACTGGTCGGCGGCACGCTATCCGCACCCACGCTGTATGCGATGGAGAGTGCTGGTAAAGTGAAAACGCGGTCAGCCTTAGAAGCAGCGTTTAGCCTCACCGAAGCACAGCGTAAAATTGTAGCGGAAGTAGCAGAGCATATTATTCCAAAAACGACCACGCCGGGCGCAAAGGATGCAGGCGTACCTGCATTTATCGAGATGATGCTCAACGATTGCTACAAAACACCTGAGCACAATAGTTTCCTCGAAGGGGTCACCGATTTGGAGAAAAAGAATTTCCTATCCCTCAGTAAAGAGGAGCAAATTGTCGCTTTGAAACAAGTTGAACTCGATACTAAAGAGTTGATGAAAGCCTACAATGTCAAGCAAGTGAAAGTAGGTGACAACGTGGATAAAGAAAATTTGGAAGGTAAACAAGGCGTTCCGTTCTGGCGTCTGATGAAAGAGTTGACGCTATTTGGTTATTATACGTCTGAGCAAGGCATCAAAGCTTCATTTGTGTATGAACCGATTCCGGGCAAATTTGAAGCAACTAAACTTGAAAAAGGTCAAAAAGCATTTCAGTATTAAATTGAGGTATTAGGATATTGAGATAATGGGATATTATGATATTGAGATAATAGGGATATTATGATATTCCAATTCAATATCATAATAACTCAATAACTCAGTAACTCAATATCCCATTATCTCAATATCCCTAATATCCCTAATATCTCAATATCATAATATCTCAATAACTCAATCAAAGATTTTAAAAAATATGAATATCAATATAGATGCTATAAAAAAGAATACCTACGACGCTATCGTGGTCGGCTCGGGTATTTCAGGCGGATGGGCTGCCAAAGAATTGACTGAAAAAGGCTTGAAAGTAGCCGTTATGGAGCGCGGTCGGGAGATAAAACACGTCGAAGGTTACGAAACAGCGAATAAAGACCCTTGGGATTTTGCTCACCGTGGCAGACCAGATAATATGGCTGCCGAAGAATATTGGGCAGGTATGCGCACAGGCTACACAGCTAATGAAGAGCACCGCTACCTCTTTGAAAATGATAAGCAAAATCCTTATATCGAGAAAAAAGGTGGTTTTGACTGGTTGCGGGCTTATCACACAGGCGGTAAATCGTTGTTGTGGGGTCGTCAATCTTATCGTTGGAATAAACAAGATTTTGAAGCCAATGCTAAAGATGGTATTGCCGTTGATTGGCCCATACGCTACGAAGACTTAGAATCTTGGTACACTTATGTAGAAAAATTTTCCGGTATTTCAGGGCAGAGTGAAGGCTTAGATGTATTGCCCGATAGCCATTTTTTACCCCCGATGGCAATGACTGCTCCGGAAGTGCATTTCAAAAATGCGGTAAAAAATAAAATGGGTCGCCCTGTTACCATGGGTCGAACTGCCCATTTGACACAACCGGAAGCACAGCATACAGCTATCGGTCGTGGCTCATGCCAATTCCGCAATAAATGTATGCGCGGTTGTCCTTATGGTGCATATTTCAGCTCTTTATCCGCTACTTTACCGGCGGCGGCTCGGACAAAGAAATTGACCATGATTCACAATGCCATTGTGTCTGAAATCATTTATGATGAAAAAACGCAAAAAGCAAAAGGCGTGAGAGTGATTGACCAAGTGACTAAAGCCGTGACGGAATATTACGCTAAAATCATCTTTATCAATGCAGGAGCTATTGGCTCTACGGCTATTTTGATGCAATCAAAATCCAACCGTTTTCCAACGGGCATGGGCAATGAAAGCGATCAATTAGGGCGCAATATCATGGATCATCATTTAGGCGTGGGCGCAAGCTCAACGGTTGAAGGCTTCACAGAGGACTATTATTTCGGTAGTCGCCCAAGCGGTTTGTATATTCCTCGTTTCAGAAATTGGGGCAGCGATAAGCGTGATTACTTGCGTGGCTTTGGCTATCAAGGCGGTGCGAGCCGGACAGGTTGGGGTCGTGGTACGAATACGGATGGTTTTGGAGCAGATTTCAAAGAGGAATTGACGCATCCGGGTGCTTGGTCGGTGGGTTTTGGTGGCTTCGGAGAAATTTTACCGAATCCCAATAACCGCTTTACATTGAGCGATCAAAAAGATAAATGGGGCTTGCCCGTTCTATCATTTGAAGCAGAATTCGGCGATAATGAGTTGAAAATGCGCGAAGACATGATGAACGATGCTGCTGAAATGTTAGAAGCAGCCGGTTTTAAAGATGTCAAACCATACAACAGTCAGAAAACGCATATCGGCTTAGGTATCCACGAAATGGGCACAGCGCGTATGGGCAACGACCCTAAAACCTCTGTTCTCAATAAATGGAATCAAGTGCATGGCGTCAATAATGTATTTGTTACTGACGGAGCGGGCATGGTTTCAGCTTCTTGCGTGAATCCGTCTCTGACATATATGGCTCTTACTGCGCGTGCTGCGGACTATGCTGTGAAGGAATTGAAAAAGAGAAATTTGTAATTGAATTGAAATATTCTATTAATTTTTGATAAAAAAAAGCCTTTTGCTCAGTGCAAAAGGTTTTTTTTATCAAAATTCGGTGCTTATACTGAGGGGTCAACCTTACGAGGGTTTCAAACAATGATTGATTTCTTCTTTAAAATTCATGTTTAAGTTTATTTTAAAAAGACTATTTTTGTAAAAAAATATTAGACAATGACAATAGAAATTCCTGACGAAATAGTCAAAAGAGAAGATTATAAAATTAAAGATTTTATGCTTGATATAGCTGTTATGTTGTATCAAAACAAGCGTATTTCGCTGGCAAAAGCCGCGTCTATTGTGGGGCTCAACCGCTTGGAATTTCAAGCAGTTTTGGCTGATAAGGGCGTTTATATTCATTATACAATTGAAGATCTAAATAAAGAGTTAGAAAATTTGAAAAAAATAGGGTTATGATAGTGATTAGTGATACATCTCCCATCATCAACTTAGCTATTATTGATAAATTAGATTTGCTACCCCAACTCTTTGATACTATAATTATTCCAGAAGCTGTATTCAATGAAATAGTTATTATCGGTAAAGGACTTCCCGGTTCTGATATTATTGAAAATGCAAAATGGGTTGAAGTCAAGGCTTGTAATAATCGTATCTTAATAAATTCTCTGTTAGATTATGTCCAAATTGGAGAAGCTGAAGCTCTCACACTGGCTTTAGAACTTCATGCAGATACTATCATTGTGGATGAAGCAGCAGCTCGTAATTTAGCTGAACAATTTGGTTTGAATTTTACTGGACTTCTTGGCATTCTAATAAAAGCAAAGGAACATGGACTTATCCCCTCAGTAAAACCCCTCATGGATGCCCTCCGAACAAAAGCCCGATTCTTTATTCATCAATCATTGTATAATCAAGTTTTAAAAATTGCAAAAGAAGAACCCTAATTTATTGAAATCTAATGGAAGAAGCCGTAATCTCAGACACATTTTTACACCCTGAAAGTGCCATCGTCAATTCAAAATCTGCTTGCAATTGCCGAATCACCTCAGTCACGCCAGCCGCCCCTGCCAAAGCCAATCCATAAATATGCGGACGACCCAAACCGACCGCCGAAGCACCTAAAGCCAAAGCCTTAAACACATCCGCACCGCTTCTGATACCCGAATCTATCATCACAGGAATTTGATTTTTAACTGCTTTCACCACCCCAGGCAAAGCTTCGATGCTTGAAATAGAACCATCCACTTGTCGCCCACCATGATTGGAAACGATGATGCCATCCATGCCATATTCAACTGCCAAAGCTGCATCATCTTCATGCAAAATACCTTTCAAAAAGATAGGCAATTTTGTATGGTCTCTTAAAAAAGCCAAATCATCCCAAGTGATAGAAGGATTTGTAAAAATTTGAGTGAACAGCCGAACGACCGTCATTTGAAACAGCTTTTTAAACTCAGGTGAATCTGGCGCATAGTTCTCCGTATTATTTTGTTGAACTTGTTCAGTGGCTAATTTCATGAAAACAGGGTCAGACGTATATTGACCCAAGCCTTTCCCTTGTAAAAATGGTAAAAACGCAATATCCAAATCATGCGTCCGCCAGCCTAAAATGGTGGTATCCAAAGTTAAAACAATGCCTTTCGCTCCACAGGCTTCCGCTCGCCTGACAAAACTGGCGACTAAATCCTTTGAACGCGACCAATAAAGTTGAAAATAAAACGGTGTATCGCCCATATTTTTAGCGCACTCTTCCATCGGAAAAGCAGATTGATTCGAGAAAATATAGGGAATACCCGTCGGTGCAGCCCCTCGTGCAATTGCTAAATCTGCTTCGGGATGCACCATTTCAGCCACTCCAATCGGACATAAAAAGAAGGGAGAAGGGTACTCCACATCCAAAATCTTTGTACTCGCATCTCGACTATCCACATTCCGCAACATGCGTGGAACAATGCTGTATTTATCAAAACCACTTCGATTATTGTCCATCGTTTTTTGAAGTCCTGCCCCATACACGATGTATGAAAGGGCAGAACTATCCATCTTTTCAATGGCTTGCTGTTCCAATTTTTTCCAATCGGGTGATACCAACGGCATTTTACCCGCCATGCCTTCCAAATAGGTTTTTACCTGATAATCTATGGCTTTAAACTTTTCCATTTTTATATTTTTTCAAAATATACCTATCCTATTTTTTCAATTCGAAAATTTATAAACCGTTGTCGTCCTATACGTTTCACCTACTTTCAAAACAGTTGTCGGAAATTTAGGCTGGTTAGGTGCATCGGGATAATGCTCAGTTTCAAGGCATAATCCTGTCCGACGGTTATAAATTACATTGTTTTTACCAATAATTGTCCCATTAAGAAAATTACCTGTATAAAATTGAATAGCTGGTTCAGTAGTAAAAACTTCCATTTTACGACCGCTCAAAGGCTCGTTCACCGTAGCGGCTAAAGGCAATTGCCCCCCCTCAGTATTAGAAGCATTTATTATCCAAGCGTGATCATAACCACCGCCATATTTTATTTGGATGTCAGATGAATCATTGATGCGCGCGCCAATTTTCATGGATTTTGTAAAATCAAAAACGGTATTGGCAACAGGTTTGAGTTCGCCCGTAGGAATCAATGTTTTATCAACAGGCAAAAAACGGTCAGCATTTAAAGTCAATTCATGGTCGAGAATCGTTTTATTGGCATTGCCCGTTAGGTTAAAATAAGTGTGATTGGTCAAGTTGCAATGTGTTGTTTTATCAGTCGTAGCGGTGTAATCCATTTTAACTGAATTATCTTTTTGCAAAGTATAAACCACTTCCACATTCAAATTCCCTGGATAGCCTTCTTCACCGTCCTTGCTCAAGTAGGTGAGTTTCAAAGCTGGTTCTTCGCCATTGATAGCCGTAGCTGCCCAAACGACTTTATCAAAACCTTTGATACCGCCGTGCAGATGATTACCCATATTATTCACTGCCAAAGTATAATTTTTACCTTCCAAATTAAATTTGCCTTTAGCAATGCGGTTGCCGAAGCGTCCGACGATAGCACCGAAATAAGGTGTGCCTTTTTCAAAACCAGCCAAATCATCGCAACCCAATATAATGTCTTCATATTTGCCATCGCGATCAGGTGCTGTCCATTTGACAATAGCACCACCATAAGTCATGATGCTAACCGTCATACCCGCCGCATTTTTCAAGGTATAAAGGTCGATAGCTTCACCTGTTTTGAGTGCACCGAAAGCTGTTTTTTCGATGTCTAAAGACTTCACTACTGAGGGGGTCTCTTTCATTTTAGTTGCTTCAGGATTTTGATTGCAAGCAGTTGTGAAAAGTGCAATAATGGTTAAAAGATAGAATTGATTTTTCATTGTATAAAAATTTAAAAAGTAAGGAAATGTATTTAATCACTTTATTTATGTTCTGTTGGTGTTACTCCAAATGTACCTTTTGCAATTATAGCAGTTAAAATTGAGTATTCTTTGCCTTCTTTGACATCCCTTTTTTTCCATTCGTCTGTCAATTTATTGCGGGTCGTTATCGTTTCTAAACGGTTTTTAATCCATTCATCGGTATAACCTTTGGCTTTATAAATGGCTGCCATTCGTTCAAATGATAATTCAGGGTTTTCGGTTTCCTGAATGCGTTCATTACCAACTTGTGCCAGCCATAATTTTAAAGGTTCTGCTTTTGGTGACGGTACGGACATGACTATTCTTAAAATACCCTCTGAATTAGCGCAATCGGTAGGGTAATTTTTACCATCTGAGCCTTTCATTTTGAGTTTTACGATAAAATCGTAAAGCTGACCTTCCGCCTTGCTTGACTTCCTTTTTAAATCTTGCCAATAGCGTGACGGGTTTGGGTTTTGCGTTAAAACCTCAATAACATCCACAACAGAAAAATACCATTCTTCGTTATGCCATAATTTTCTAATTTCTTTACCCTCAAAAGGGATAAGGTGTGAGTTTTCCATATTGATAATTTTAAGTTTTTTGTTACTTCCGATAATACATATCATTCCAACGCAACTCATTTCTAAATTGCCGCAAGTCCGTTTTAGCATCAATCAAAGCAAGTTCGACGCCTATCATGGCTGCAAAATCTTCCCAATATTCAGCCGTTAAGTTTTGACTATAAACAGTGTGGTGTGCGCCCCCTGCATAAATCCACGCTGCACAACCTGTTTGCATATCGGGCAGCGGCTTCCATAAAACCCGTGCAACAGGCAGTTTTGGCAATGCTTCAAACGGTTCAACTGCTTCAACTTCATTCAAAATCAACCGGTAGCGATTGCCCATATGCACCATCGAAACGTTCAAGGCTTTACCACCTGCGGAGTCAAAAACAAGCCGAACAGGGTCATTTTTGCCGCCGATACTGAGGGGGTGCATTTCGCAAGTCGGTTTGTCTTTAGCGATACTGGGGCATATTTCAAGCATGTGAGAGCCTAAAACAAGGGCATTATCAGGGTCAAAATGATAGGTATAATCTTCCATAAAAGAATTGCCACCCGACATGCCCGAAGCCATGACTTTTGCCGCCCGAACCAAAGCCGCCGTTTTCCAATCCCCTTCTGCACCAAAGCCATAACCTGCTGCCATGAGGCGTTGCGAGGCAATACCGGGCAGTTGTGGCAAGCCGTGCAAATCTTCAAAAGTATCAGTATATCCCTTGAAATTGCCTGTTTCGAGAAAGGTTTTCATGCCGATTTCAATTTTTGCAGCGTCTCGAAGCGACTCATGATTAGTGCCATTAGACATTAAATTCGCTTGTAAAACATAACTTTCAGCATATTCATCCACTAATTCATCAATGGCTTTTTCAGAAACAGCATTGACTATTTTCACTAAATCGCCCATACCATAACCGTTGACGGAATAGCCAAACTGCATTTCCGCTTCCACTTTATCGCCTTCTGTCACGGCTACTTGACGCATATTATCGCCAAATCGAGCAAATTTAGCCCCTTGCCAATCGAAATAGGCTGCTGCTGCCCTTGTCCAAACGTTGAGCCGTGCCAATACTGAGGGGTCTTGCCAATGTCCGACAATCACTTTCCTTTCGAGCCGCATCCGAGACATGATGAAACCAAATTCCCTATCGCCATGTGCGGACTGATTGAGATTCATAAAATCCATATCAATCGTACTAAAAGGAATATCGCGGTTGAATTGCGTATGCAAATGGCACATCGGTTTTTGCAAAGCTTGCAAACCTCGAATCCACATTTTAGCAGGTGAAAAGGTGTGCATCCAAGCAACTATGCCGATGCAATTACTGTCCAAATTAGCTGCTTGACAGACTTTATAAATCTCATCGGGCGTCGTGACAATGGGCTTTACTGTTACCCGAACGGCGATTTTATCCGATTTATCGAAAGACTGAGCGATGGTTTTCGCATGGTCAACCACTGTTTTTAGCACGTCTTCACCATATAAATGCTGACTGCCCGTTACGAACCATACTTCAAGTTGAGATAGATTGATCATAAAAAATAATGGTTTTTTAATTTGAAATAGTCTTACTAAGCCTTTGAGGCTTAGTAAGACTCAAGACTCACCTTGCCCGTAGTAAGCATCTTTCCCATGCTTTCTAAAATAATGTTTATCAATTAAAGTCTGTTTGATGGGCGATCCTGAGGGGTTGATTTGTAAAGTAAGCAAAGCCATTTTTGCCAATTCCTCTAAAACAGTGGCATTATACACCGCTTTTGCTGCCGTTTTGCCCCAAGTAAATGGACCATGACAGGCGACTAAAACCATCTCCACTTCTTCAGGTGACAGGTTTTGTTTTTTAAAAATATCCAGTATTTGATTGCCCGTTTCCAATTCATAATCGCCTTGAATCATAGCATCCGTCATCACATCGGTCACGGGTACTGAGGGGGTCAAATGGTCGGCATGAGTGGTGCCAAAATTAGGAATCGAACGCACTGCTTGCGCCCAAGCCACTGCATACGTCGAGTGCGTATGACAAATGCCACCAATGGTTTCAAAGTTTTGATACAATAAAATATGCGTTTTAGTATCCGACGAAGGGCGCATTTTGCCCTCCACTACCCTACCCTCCAAATCCAAAATCACAATATCATTCACCGTCAAATCTGAATAAGGCACGCCGCTCGGTTTGATGCCGATTATACCCTTCGCACGGTCAATCGCTGACACATTGCCGAATGTATAAATCGCCAATCGTTGCTTGGGGATTTCCATATTTGCCTCATATACTTGCTCTTTCAAATCTTTAAAATTCATGTTTGTTAATGGTTAATATTTTTAAATGTTTTTGTTTTTTATTAATTAATTTTGAGACTATCATTTAATAAAACTGAAAACTCCGAAGATTTTTTAACTCATTGGAAAACAGCATTAATAAGCCATATTTAGATAAAAAACAGT
>JAYUUR010000451.1:0-9356 GCA_043754475.1 Saprospiraceae bacterium
AATAGTTTTTTACGAACAGGTTTTGAAATGTTCACAACCGGTCAGGGTGAGGGTTATTTATCTGAAAAAGCGGAAAGCAATACAGGTTGGCTCTTTCCAGTAGGCGATGAGCTGAATGAATTGGGTTACAACCATATGTTTGCCGATATGTTCGATTCACTTGAAAAAGGTGTGCCACCACGAGAAACTTTCTATGATGGGTATGTGGTGAATGCTATTTTGGATGCCGCTTATCGCTCAGTCAAAACTAAGCAATGGGAAACGGTGCAATTAGAAGATTGGCGCGGGCAAACGGGTTATACAAAAGATAGCCACCTTATATCTTACGATGAAGACCATTATTTAATAAAAGAAGAAATGACCCATTATGGAGAAAATAAATTGATATTGAAACATAAACAGACGGGCAAAATAGTGCAGAAGATTATTCCATAAAATAAATGGTTTTTAAGCCTAAAAATGGCTTCGATACTGAGGGGGTATCGAAGCCGCTTTTTATTATAAAAAAGACTATTTTTTCCTTAACTAAAGATTAACAAAAATAAAATGACTGTTTTTTGAATAATGGCGTCTCAATAACGTTAAATTTGCGTCGCAATTTTTACAATAATTATTGAGAATCCTTTTTTTATCAATTAAAAACTCTTATCAAGATGAAGAAATTATTTGCTGTAGCGTTGATGTTGACTTTTACAACTTTTACATTCGCTCAAAATCAACCTGCTGCTCCGGCGGCTGATAAAACAACTGCAAAAGCACCTAAAGCTAAAAAAACGAAAGCACCAAAAGAAGCTAAAGTTGAAACTGCCGCTACAACAGTTACTGCTGCCAAAGCTCCAAAAGAGCCTAAAGCACCAAAGGTAAAAGCTGCTAAGAAAGATGCTGCTGATGCTACAACTGCTACTGCTGCTAAAGCTCCAAAAGAGCCTAAAGCACCAAAGGTAAAAGCTGCTAAGAAAGATGCTGCTGATGCTACAACCGCTACTGCTACTGCTACTGCTGCTGCTGCTGATGCTACTGCAAAAGTTGCAAAAGTTGCAAAAGCACCGAAAGTAAAAGCTGCTAAAAAAGATGCTGCTGATGCTACAACCGCTACTGCTGCTGATGCTACTGCAAAAGTTGCGAAAGCACCGAAAGTGAAAGCTGCTAAAAAAGATGCTGCTACTGCAACCACGGCACCTGCTGACGTAACTGCTGCACCTGCGGCGAAGGTTGCAAAAGCACCGAAAGCTGCTAAAACAACGCCTGCTACTACAGCACCAGCTTCAGCTTCAGCTCCTGCTGCGAAAGTTGCGAAAGCACCTAAAGTTGCAAAAACAGCCCCTGCTCAAACAGGTAACGCTTCACCAGGCGATGATAAAGCGATTGCAAAAGATGCAAAAGGTCGTCAAATCTATGAAGGTCCAAGAGGCGGTCAGTATTATATCAATGAAAATGGTAACAAGACTTACTTGAAAGCTGATAAAAAAGTCAACTAATTCAGTTAGTTTTTAAATAAAAAAATGGCTACTCGATGTGAATCTGAGTAGCCATTTTTTTTAATATTATCTTTTTTAAAAAGTAGGGCAGCCAACTCGTTTACCGCCTTTTCTCCAATTACCACCGCCGCCGCCACCAAATCCACCGCCACCACCGCCGCCGCCAAATGTCCACGACAATGTGAGACCGCCGATATAATAATAGTCTTTAGCCTTGCCTGATAATTTGCTGATGCCATCTAAATAGTCGGTGAAAGCTTTGCGAAATCCGATCTCGCCGCCTATGCCCAATTGGTCAGTCAATTTTAATTTAACACCCACACCACCAATGATAGAAGTGGTATTTTTCTTATATTCTGCAAATTTATCAATGCTGACATCGTCAATAATCGGATTTGGCTCATTATAATCAGTATTGGGTTTAAACATTGTCAAGCCTAATCCACCAAAGCCATATGCAGAAATAAACGGATCATCACTTTCAAGTTGAAAACTTTTATCGAGTTTTAATGCATGCCATTCTACTTGTGCGCCGATTTCAGTGATAGGTGATGTAAAACTAAATCCTCTTGTCTGACGGTAAGTCGAAGCTGGATATTTTTTTTCATCGCCATAAATTTGACCAATCATCACCTGTCCCCTCAAAGCAAAAGATGGGGTCAGATAATACCTACCAAATAAGCCGCCTGCGGGTCTCAATTGCTGAAAAACGTTTTTCATATTGACATCAATATCGCCATTGTAAAACGACGTACCGAGTAAAATACCTGCTTCAAAAGATTGAGCAGTTAAGAGAAATTTTGAAAATAAGACAAAAACAATAATAGACAATTTCTTCATAATTAAATTTTTTTTTCGTTTTCTAAAAGCCTTTTGAACGCTTGATATGGTTTATAATTGCTAATTGGTTTAAATTTTAATGATTTTTGTAAAATGGAGGGATAGTCAGATATTTGAAGCAAATAGAGGCGGCTAATCCAATTGAAGATTCCGGTATTTTTTCCATGTATCTCAAAACCCGTACCGTATTTCGGGTAACAGACGGATGATTATTATTTTTCAAATTTTCTAACATCGGTAGTATATAAGGCTGGATGATGTCGGGATACTTTTCAGCGATGACACTTACTACCCAAGCAACTCGCTGACAAACGTGGTATTCGTCGTTAAGTAAAAGATACATCAGCTCGTCAAAACGCTGCTTATCGTCGCCTATGTATTGTGCTATTCGGAGGCATTGCGCCTTTGAATGTTCTCTCAAAATCTCTTCTCTTATATTCATTTGGATTATATTGTATTTTCAAGTTTCTCAAATTTAAGGATTTTTAAAGTTAAATGCAACATTTCAATTTTTCCGAAGGAATCCCTTATGGAAAAATTTTAAAAGCCGACCCCCTCAGTAGGAATCGGCTTTTGAGCACTTTTCACTTTTAGTTATTCACTTTTCACTAATTATAAATGTATCACCTCACCATAAGCTGCCGCAGTAGCTTCCATGATGGCTTCGCTGATAGTCGGGTGGGGATGGATAGATTTAAGGATTTGATGCCCAGTTGTCTCTAAATTTCGAGCGACAACTACCTCAGCAATCATCTCCGTAACATTATAGCCTATAAAATGAGCACCCAACCATTCTCCATATTTAGCATCGTAAATCACTTTTACAAAACCTTCGGGTGCACCAGCCGCTTTCGCTTTACCTGACGCTGTGAAAGGAAACTTACCGATTTTTAATTCATACCCTGCTTCAATCGCTGCTTTTTCAGTGTAACCTACTGAAGCAATTTCAGGTGAACAATAAGTACAACCCGGTATATTATTATAATCTATCTTCGTAATGTGCTGACCTGCAATGCCTTCTACGCACGTAATACCTTCCGCGCTCGCTACGTGCGCGAGTGCTTGAGTCGGGATAACATCGCCGATGGCATAAATACCCGCTACATTGGTTTGATATTTTTCATCAACTGTTATAAAACCTCTGTCCGTTTTAATGCCCAATGCTTCCAAGCCGATGTTTTCAGTATTGGGCGTTACGCCTGCCGCTGAAAGCACTATATCGCATTCGATGATTTGCTCGCTGCCGTCTTTCCTACTTTTCACTTTTACTTTGCAACCCTCGCCCGATGTATCAACTGACTCAACGGATGTTCCAGCCAATGTAACAATGCCTTTTTTCTTATAAATCTTCGTCAATTCCTTTGAAATATCTTCATCTTCACGTGGCACTAAACCTTGCTCCAAAAATTCAACAACCGTTACCTTCGTACCCAATGAATTATAAAAATACGCAAACTCAACACCGATAGCCCCTGCACCCACCACGACCATACTTTTAGGTTGCGTCGGGAGGCTCATGGCTTTGCGATATTCTATTATTTTTTGACCGTCAATTTTCAAATTAGGCAATTCCTTCGCGCGTCCACCTGTGGCGATGATGGTATGTGGTGCTGAATACATGGTTTTTTTACCTTCCGTATCCGTCACTTCTACGACCTTACCCCTCAGTAATTGAGCGTTTCCCATGATTACCGTAATCTTATTTTTCTTCATGAGGAACTGCACGCCCTTACTCATGCCATCCGCAACGCCACGCGAACGACCAATAACTGCACCAAAATCAGCCGATGCTTCCTTCACCGTAATGCCGTAATCTTTAGCATGATTCAGATATTCAAAAACTTGCGCACTTTTCAATAATGCTTTAGTGGGAATACAGCCCCAATTGAGGCAAATACCGCCGAGCGATTCGCGCTCAATAATGGCTACATTCAAGCCTAATTGGGAAGCTCTGATAGCCGCTACATAGCCGCCAGGTCCACTTCCGATAATAATGACATCAAATTGATTCATATTGGGTGATATTTTTTATAGAATATTGAATAGAAAAACCTTCTTTTTTCAAAACGGGAGCAAATATAGTGCTTTTCTTTTCTTATAGGTAATAAGTAATTGGTAATTGGTAATGTGATTACCCACTACCAATTACCCATTACCCATGAAAAAAAAAGCCGGTTTCTCTTTGAAGAAACCGGCAACAACGACGTAGCTTAAACACGATATGATGGAGTCATCATACTCAAATTAATGTAAGAAGCAAATATACAACATACTTTTAAATAGCCATACAACCAATATAGCTATTTTAAGTAATTTTTATTTTATAAACTGTGTTTTCACAGAATTAAAATCGGGCAATTGCTTGATATGCCATTTTTGAACTATCAAACCATTTTTCAAAAGATAGACGCCCGGATTAGAACGCATCATCGTTTTTATCAACAAATCATCGGCTGTATAAAATGGATACGCTGCTTGAGCATCATGCCTAAAATCATCTATTTTCTTCGGATCTGAATAAGGCACTAAGGCAGCAATTTTATAACCCGCTTTTTCAGCTTGATCCAAGAAAGGATTTATTTTATTAATAAAAATATCTCTATACGCCTCATTAAATTTAAATGACTTAAACACCTCTTCGCGTTGCCCCATCGAATCAAATACTTTTTTCAATTCAAAAGTGTCTTTACCCGCTATTTTCATTTTCACCGTATCCGTTCTAAAAATAGAATCAGGTACTACGATTGTTTTTTTCAAGGTTTCAGATGCCATTTTCCAACTCACTACAAGGAAAGTATAGTTCGGTTCGCTTAAAAAGGCTTCCGAAACATCATTTCCCTCTTTATCATTGATGCCAAAATCACTGATTTTAGTGTGTGGTACTGAGGGGGTCGTTTTTATTTGGTCAGCTACTTTCCAACCCGCTTCTTTATTGTATTTTTCATAGCCTTTTTCATCCATATAGGCTTTACTCGTCAGCGTTATCACTTCGCCTGTTTTTTCATTTTTCAATTTCCAATCCGTTATTTCAACGGCGGATGCAGCTTTTTCTTCCGCTAATTTTTGCTCCCGAATATTTACCCCATTTTTGAAAGGACGAAAATCCACAATCGGCTCATTCATGTAGGTATTATAAAAACAGAAAAGTAGTGTGACTAATAAAGTTAAAGCCACAATTACATTCCTTATTTTCGCAGTAAAAAGTGCATTAAAATTTTTATATCGCCAAACGAAAAATAGCGCAACAGGCATCAGCGCAATGTCTTTATAAAAAGAAGTAGTAGGACTCAATTTCAAAAAATCGCCGAAGCAACCGCAATCGGTCACCTTCATATTGGTTTCGACATAATCGCCCCATTTTGAAAATTCAAAGAAATTCACACCATCAGGTACGAATGCAGTTAAATGCGTATAACCCGTCAAAACAGTAAAAAATACCATGATTATAAGGAAAAGCCAAGAGGTTAGCTTGGATTTATGCCCTAAAATCAACATCACGCCTATGATTATTTCCAAAACAATCATAAAAATAGAAAACGCCACAGCAGAGTTCGCCAACCACGGAAATAGGGGCGCAATACTTTTGAGCCAAGTGCCTTTGAATGTCGTTTCAAATTCGCCGAAATATTGTTGCATTTTAAAAGCCGTTCCCCACGGGTCAACCGCCTTGACTGCACCTGAAAAAATGAACCAAACGCCCGTAAAATTTTGAAGAAAAGTCTGCACCCAGCTTTTAGGAGGTGTTTTCATAAAATAGCCCGTTAGAGCTGTCAAAATACCGCCGCCGATGGCAAAACCGATAAGTAAATTCCAAATGGTCATATTAT
Organism: Saprospiraceae bacterium; assembly: GCA_043754475.1. GTDB lineage: Bacteria > Bacteroidota > Bacteroidia > Chitinophagales > Saprospiraceae > JAAFJT01. Next base: position 6,146 of record JAYUUR010000451.1, read on the forward strand.
ATTGATTGAAATTTTAAAATAAAAATTAAATTTAAATTTATGATTGTTTGATTAACTCATATCTTTTTTGAATAACTCCACCATTTATGGTGGGGTAGAGAAAGTGCAGGTAGTTAAGGCTTTAGCCGCCCATTTATAGTGAAAGTTGAACGGCTAAAGCCTTAACTAATGATATTCTTAACTTCCCCACCATAAATGGTGGAGTTATTTATTGCTACTGTTGTTGAGCACTGATTTTTATCAATGCAAAAATTGCATAATTTATAATGTCTTGATAATTAGCCTCTAAGCCTTCGGACACAAGCGTTTTACCGGCATTGTCCTCAATTTGTTTCACCCGCAAGAGCTTCATCAAAATCAAATCTGTCAGGCTTGAACGCCGCATATCCCGCCAAACCTCGCCATAATCCGTATTTTTCCGAATCATCAGCGCGCGGACTTCCAAGAGATTTTGGTCGTACAAATCGGCTGCATACTGAGGGGGTAGTTCCATGGGCGCATCGGCTGGTAAAGTCAATTGAATGAGAGCCATTAAACTGTAATTGACCAAACCGATGTATTCATCATCCACTTTATCAGCTACAGCTTGCTCGCCCGTTTCCTCTATTTGGCGAATGCGGCGCGCTTTGATGAGCAATTGGTCGGTCAGTGAAGAAGGGCGCAAAATCCGCCAAGCCGTTCCGTAGTCTTTCGTTTTTTGGACAAATAGTTCTCGGCATTGAGCCGCCGCTGTGTCGTATTGAGTTAAAGTTTTTTCCAATGTTTTTCTACTATTTAAAATATTTTGACAAATATAAACAGACGTTTGAATCAAGTTTAGTAAACCCATTTTTAAATGATTTTTTTTTCAAAAAAATACATTTAAAAATGGGTTTACTAAACTTGATTCATCATCGTACTGAAAGCGGCACGTCTAAAGCGGCATTGGAAACTTGGGATTTGAAAGCGAGATTATATAAAGATAGCTTAAACAAAGAAGGAGACATTGGAAAGGAAAATCGGGAATAAAAAATCACAACCATTTATTATTTTGAAAATGAAATATTTAAACGATAATTATTGTATTTATTTTGATAAAAATATTTAAATTGAAATAAAATTTTGTTTTACTAACTTGATGTAATATTTACACAAACTACTCTCAAAATTTTGTTTAACGAGCCTTTAGTTGTAATTTTACACTCTAAATTTAAACAAAACGAATCTATCAACGAAAAAATTGAAATAATTAAGCTTAAAAATGGCTCAGTTTTCACAGGAATTTTTTAAAACGGCGATGACGGTCGATAATGTCATTTTTGGATTCGACGAAGCGGATTTGAAGGTTTTGCTAATCAAAAGGGGGACAGAACCTTACACGGGCATGTGGGCTTTACCGGGCGATTTTGTATATCCCAACGAAGACATTGATGCCGCCACCGCGCGTATTTTGGAAGAGCTGACGAGCTTGAAAAATGTATATTTGGAGCAAGTTCGGACTTTCGGCGCTGTCAATCGACATCCTTTTGGTCGAGTTGTTTCTGTTGCCTATTTTTCATTGGTCAAAATCAATCGTTTTACTATTTCGCCTTCATCTTTTGCTCAAAAAGCGAAGTGGCACAGTGTCTCAAAATTGAAAGAATTGGCGTTTGACCACAATGAAATTTTGAATGCTTGTTTTCAAACTTTGAAACAACGGGTGCGCGTTCGCCCCATCGGTTTTGAACTTTTACCACCTAAATTTACCCTCACGGAACTCCAACATCTATACGAAGCCATCTTAGAATTGAATCCCGAATCCGGTCTTGACAAGCGCAATTTTAGAAAAAAAATACTCTCAATGGATTTTATTGTGGATTTGAATGAATCACAGGAAGGAGTAGCGCATCGCCCCGCCCGCCTATATGAGTTTGATAAAAATAAATATGAGAAATTTGTAGCCGAAGGTTTTAATTTTGAATTATAAATAAAAATTCAACATCATGTCACAACCCATTTTAGACCAATTGCGAACAGATGAAATCATCACTCCGGAGGACTTTGAAAGAATCAGCCTTTATGAATCCACCAAGCCTTTTTCATTGCATTGGGAGCTCAAAACGCTGCTGTATCTCGGCGTTTTGCTCTTAAATATAGGTTTGGGTTATGTGATTTATCAAAATATTGACAGCATTGGGCATATCGCTATCCTCTCGTTTATTGGTCTCTTATGCGTCGGTTGTTTTGTCTATTCCTTTTATAAAGCTGCGCCTTTTACCCCTCAGTATGTTGCCAGTCCAACGCCTTATTTTGACTATATTTTGCTGCTCGGATGCCTTACTTTCCTCATTTTTGAAGGCTATTGGCAGTTTCAATACAATATATTTGGTACGCGTTACGGCTTGGTAACCATCATCCCGACCATTATTTTTTTCTTAACAGCTTATTATTTCGATCATCGAGGTGCCTTGTCATTAGCGATTACAGGCTTGGCTTCATGGGTAGGCATCGTGGTGACACCTAAGGAAATGCTCACTCAAAATAATTTTCACAATGAGACCATTATTTATACAGGCGTATTATTGGGTATTATTCTGACTGCCGCCGCATATGCATCCGAACAATGGAATTTTAAAAAGCATTTCTCCTTCACATATATGAATTTTGGCGTTCATATTTTCTTTATTTCTGCATTGGCAGGGCTTTTTTCAATGTATCAATTTATCCTCTTTATACCTTTAATAATTGCTGCCATGCTGTTTTTTATATGGTATGCGAGAGAAACGACTTCACTGTATTTTCTGACAATGGCTGCGGTGTACGGATACATCGGACTGACCTATTTAATATTCAAATACATGCTTTTCAATGTAGATTATATCACATTGCCTTCCTTATATTTCATCATTACTTGCCCATTAATTATCATGTATTTGATTAAATTTAAAAAAGAAGTAAAAGTAGAATCTAAACCTAAAATCTAAAAATGGTAGCCTATAATCGTGTTTGGTTGGATGCTTTGAAAATAAAAGAAAAAGCTCAAGAATGGCTCAAAAAAGGGCTGATTACTGAGGGGGTATCAAAGTCTATCGAAGAGAAATTTCGAGAAGATTTTTACTCACCCAATGTGTTCATTCGCATCGGTTTGTTCCTCTTCGGCAGCATTTTGATTGGGGCTATTGTAGCATTTATAGCTTTATTATTTGGTTTGGATTCAACCAATGGATTTGCTACGATTTGCTTGTTTTTAGGC
>JAYUUR010000452.1:0-28704 GCA_043754475.1 Saprospiraceae bacterium
ACTTCAAGATTAAAACCGGGAAGAAAATTATTTTTTTCCCGAACTTCAAGATTAAAACCGGGAAGAAAATTATTTTTTTCCCGAACTTCAAGATTAAAATCAGGAGAAAAATAATTTTTCTCTTGATTTTAAAGCGGCAATCTTTGTAAAAAGCTAATTAACCCAAGTTGTGTGATATATGACTAACCACGTCCTTTAGGGCGTGGATCGAAATGCTTAACCCTTTTTAGGCTTTAGCCGTTCATTTTTCTTTAAAAAAGTGCACGGCTAAAGCCTTTCTTCGGGCTTTATCTCTGTCCACGCCCTAAAGGACGTGGTTAGTCATACACCACACAACTTGAGTTAATTATACTGAGGGGTAGAGAAGGTACGCTATTTCAACAAGTTTCAAACCTATAACCCCTACTATGCACATTGGTAATTTTTAAAGACGCATCATTTTTAAGCACCTTACGCAAACGAGAAACAAAAACATCGACACTTCGACCTACTAAAACACCTTCATCTTCCCAAACGGCTTTCAAAATGTCATCTCTATCAATTAATTCATTTTGATGATTACAAAATAATTGAAGCAGCTTGGACTCTCGAAAAGTCAGTTTTTGTAAAATATTATTAATAGAAATTGTTTGATTGCGCGTATCAAAAATAGTTTTGCCGATAAATATAAGGTGAGTCGTATCTGATTTATTTATCATGATGGGCGGTGCGATAGCCTCTTTTTTCTTTGAATTAAAATAAAAAAAATAAGTCATCGCTCCAATGGATGATGCAAGCAATCCGCCTAAAAGAAACCAAAGCCAAGGCGATTGAGTAGAATTTGAAGGCAATTCTGTAAAAGTAACTGTAAAATTATAACAATTTATACCTTGATTCCGACCACCGCACGTGACGCCTATGCCTTTTAAAAATTCAAATGATGTATAACCCAACACCAACTCTTCATTTTTACAATCCCAAACCGCTACATCGTATTTGCCTTTGATATCAAAAGCATCAAAACTATTTTGAAGAATAGAAGGTAAGCTATCATAATTAAAATGGCGTTCTAATTTTACCAAATATACATTGTCTGCCGTTTTTTTTATGGGTGCAATAGTAGATGTGGAATCGCCTGATTGTTTCAAGAGCCGATGTGCCGTTTGCCTCAATGCGAGGTTAATTTTCTCTGAAAACGGTTCTTGTACTGAGGGGGTGTGCTCCCATAAAATAGAAGGCAATGTGCCCAATCCAATGAAGATGAGCACAGACGGCAGAATGAAATAGGACACTATTTTTTTATTCATAAATACAAAATTAAGGGTTTCATTCTATAAAAAATAGGTTTTACATTTGCTTTACACACTTTTACACTGTTTTAACCTTTATTTTCTGATTTGACCATAGTTTTGTTTCATGTTATAAATTAAAATTTTTTTACGCTTAAATTATCCATTATGAAAGAAAAAATGAAATGCCTATTTATGATTTTAGCAATTGCTTTTAACCACAACATTGCCTCGGCTCAAGGCGGCGATTCTTACATTACCAACTTGACAAGCCTTAATTGGAATAATGTTTACAATAATTCATCCGTCAAAAAAGCCAAAGACGTGATGCAATGCAGTGAATTTGAGAGCAATGAGGCAGGTCAAACAAGTAATATTTTCAGTAACCCATTATTAATCAATGGTCAACTTTTAGATTACGGTAATTTTGATTTAAACACGAAGGGTGTATTGACGGTCGTGAAAGGAAATCCTGAAACCGATGAAGCAATGCCCATTCCATTTCAAGTTTATATTCGTCGAGAAGGTAAAGTGGTTGAAGATAAAAAGATGTTTTTTTTGAATAAAACATTGCTTAGAATTGAATTGTCTGATATTTTCTCCTTCTGCAAAAACGGTGATTTGTTGATTATAAAACCTGCGCGGACAGAAGATTGGAAAGCCAAAAGAATATTGAAATTACTTGGTCTGGGTTGTTAATATAAAAATTATTAACTATTTATAAAATCTTTAAAATCAATCAATCATGATAAATAAGTGTCTTTTGCTAACGGCTATTTTGTTCATGGCATTTAATATAAATCTAACTGCTCAAAACAGATTCAGCAATTGTTCAGCCGCATTTTTAAATCAAAAAATAATTGTTGATGATTACTCTCCTCAAGGTAAATGCGTTTTGGATGCCTCTGCATCTGGGCTATTGACCGTTAACACAGCTATTTATGAAAACAATCAATGGCATGCCGTTGATAAAATCTCTTTCAAACTCACTATCCGAGACGGTGCTACAAAAACCTTGATGTCGTATTCGGATGCCACATACAAGGAGATTGATATAAAAAAGGTGCTGTCAAAATGTCGAAAAGGAGATTCTATTTTAGTCAGCGTCATAAAAGATGAATACGCTTTGCCACATAATGAGATATTGGTTGAATAAAATACTGAGGGGGTGCGAAAGTACCCCCTCAGTATTTTATGTATAATTCAAATTTTTTTAATAGTTTTGTCATGAATTCAACCATTCAATTTCAATTATCTGATTATCAATATGTTAGACCATATCCACATTCAAAATTACCGTCTTTTCAAAGACTTGAAAATAGATAAACTCGGTCAGGTGAATCTGATTGCAGGAAAAAATAATACGGGAAAAACGGCTTTGTTGGAAGCGTTGAGGATTATCGCCAATGGTGTTAATCATCGTCCTCAAATATTTAGTCAATTAATAAATGAAATAATAGAAAAGAGAGGAGATTTCAATGAGGGTAATGATTATTCTACCTATGAATCTCTTTTCAATAGTTTGGGTAAAGATATAACTTTAAATAATATTCAAATATATGAACAAGAACTTGACGGCTTTTTCCTTCATTATAAAGATGATATAAATAAAGAATCCTATTCCTTAAATTCAACTAAGTCTGCTAAAAATGTTTATGAACCAGAAACTATTTATATACCATTAGTTTTTGAATCTGAAAAAGATGCAAAATATTGGGATTCAATATCATTAACACCCAAAGAAGACTACGTTATAGAAATAATGAGAACTGCAGATAGCAGAATAAATAAGGTAAGATTTGATTCAGGTAAAGCAAAAGTATTACTTCAAGGAGAGAATTATCCAAGACTTTTGAAGAATTTAGGGGAAGGCGTTAATAGACTATTTACTATTGCTTTAGGACTAGTTAATGCTCGGGATAAAATATTTCTAATAGACGAATTCGAAGTTGGCTTACACCATAGCGTCCAAAACCAACTTTGGGATATCATTTTCAAATACGCCAAAGAATGGAATATTCAAGTATTTGCTACGACGCATAGTAGAGATACTGTGAAATCATTTACTTCCATAGCTCAAAAAGAAGAATATAAAGACATGGCTAATTATTTCAGACTGCAAAAGCTGCGGAACAGCGATGATATTGTAGCCGTCCACTACAATGAACAAAATCTAAAAACCGCTATTGAACAAGACATTGAAACACGATAATTTATGAAAAAAGGACAACTGGTTGTAGAGGGCTTAGATGATAAACACGTTGTCTGGGCTTTTTGTAAGAAATTTAATCTGCCGGAAACTTTTGAAGTGGTTGATACTGAGGGGTATGATAATTTGCGCGATGGATTAGACGAGCGCATTTTAAGCGGTAGTTTTGAAAAATTAGGGATTATCGTAGATGCCGATAGTGATATTTCAAGTCGTTGGCAAAGCCTTTCTGATGTTTTAAAAGCGTTTGGTTATATATTGCCCAACGCTCCTAATCCAAGCGGTACAATTCTTAATCATCCTGATGCCAATAGTTTTTATCCTCTACAAATTGGGATTTGGCTTATGCCGAATAACCAAATGGCAGGCATGTTAGAAGATTTTTTAGGAAAAATTATTGAATCTGATGATAGTTTATTGCCTATTGCAAAGAAAAGCCTTGAAAAAGTAAAGTTAGAAATACATGAGTCTCTGCGATTCAGTAATAGCCATTATTCCAAAGCCCTGATTCATACATTTTTAGCATGGAAAGAACCGCCTGGAAAACCATTCGGTCAAGCCATTAATGCTAATTTTTTTAATGAGAAAACAGAATTGCTTAATCAGTTTCTAAATTGGTTAAAATTGCTTTTTGAGGAATAATCAAAAAGAATTATAATTCATTATCATCAGGATAGGGAATTTTGCCAATTTCATCTTCAATAAGTTTTATATATTCTCTTCCAAAAGACTGGCTTTTCAACAAATTGTCAATATCAGTTTTATCTAAACTTATGCTTTTATAAAAAGTAGTAAATTTACTAACCATATTTTTAAAAGTATCTTTGATTTTTGAGATAACCTTATTAGGAACGTCAATACCTTTAATTTTTGCCGGATTATTTTCAATGAGTAATTCTACAATTTCTTGAATAAAACTATCAATACTTGCTTTATTTAAAGCATAAGCAAAGCCAGCTAAATAATAGGTACTCTTTTTGAAAATAGGCAACTTAGTAATATACAAATCAGTATTTTCTCTTACTAAATCTCTTACAGTATCCAATATTATAGAAGAAACCAATAATTTAGTACTTAACTCAAATAACAAATTATCATCTTCAAGTGCTGCATTTTTATAAATTTTTTCATATTCTGTCTTTTGAAAGACTCTGCTTTGTCCAATTCGAGAACGGAGTGATTGTGCAGCAAATTCAAATATGGCTCTATAAGCCAATGCGCCATTTGGCATACTAACCACTTTGTTCGTACTTGACTGTTTTGCTTCTCCTTTTCTATCATATAGATAATCCAATTTTTTAAGTGTTTCTGCTATTTTTATCTGAATTGGATCATTTGCTAATAAGGAGAAAGTCTTTACAGCATTTTGATTATTTGTTGCTTTAATCACATTGAGTTTAAAATCATGTTGATTAGGATCAATTTGATAAATCCTAACTACAATGTTAGAAGCCCTAAAATTATCTTGAGTTTGTTCACCATATTTTGCGCTATACAATGCATTAACAGTCTGACAACCATTAATAATTTGCATATTTTTAAGTTCAATATTAATTGTTTTGTTAGCTGAATGAGAACCAAGTTCGAATTCATCACAAATAATACTAATACCATTATTCATATAAGGAAACCATATACTTTCTGCATTTGTGATTGTATTGATAATATCTTTATTGACTGCCGCCCTATCGCCTAAATAAAGTCTAATATTTTCAGAATACAATTGATTGTGGTGATATTTATTTTGTAATCGAATAAATTCATTTACATTACAAATACCAATAAATACTCTTTTAGGTAATCCTAAACTTGTTCTGTTAGAATTATCTTCATATCTATACGAATACTGACCACTATCTAATATAAAGTCGATACTTTCAGAATCTACCCGAATTTTTCCATCAACAGCCAATTCGACAATATCTCTCAAACCATAAACTTGAACTTTGAAATTATGGTGTTGCTTATCATATTCAAATCTACCCAACACGTCATTTATTGATTTTTCATTTGCTTTAGTAACACCTTGTGCATTATTTATAAAATGACAATGAACTTCAATTTTCCTTTGCCTTCTTCCAGTAAATTTTTCAACTTTTTGAGCGATTTCGTTCAATATGGGATTAAGTAATGCCATATCACCCCTTAGTTCTGGATGAACAAAAGTATTATTCACCAATGTTGTAAAATTCATTAGCTCAACAGGAGATACAGCTTTTTTATCAGTTTCATGCAATTTGTATTGAAAAATATGTAGATGTTTAACATTTGTACTTTCTGTTTCAATAAAGGCATAAGCATCTATTTGTATTTCATCTTTTCCTGAAATAGCTTTATCTGTAATAGTAAATTCTTCAAAAAAACCATCCTCAGAAATATCCATAGCTAAAGAAGCACTCAATGCCATATATAATAACTTCTGATCAGCATCTGAAACTTTTACAGTACTTTGACCAGCATTGATAATAAAATGTTCATTCATTCTTCTAAAATAATCTAATTCTTTTTTTATTTCTTCGCTTAGATTTATCATATTAATCTGATTTTTTGCCTTTTAAAATTGAACCAACACTTTCAAGCCAAAGGTACAATTTATCATTTGTAAAAAAAACGCTCATTATACTGAGGGGTCAACAAAAACCCTTAGTTTTTTCCCTTTCATCGAATACTTCTACTATCCAAACAGACTCTCCAAAAGAATCTCTAATTTTGCCTTTCATCAATAAAAAGCCGACGATATTTATGAGAGGAATAATCATTTTGCTGATTTGTAGCATCGCCACCCTGACTTTAAAAGCGCAAAAGAAAAACGAAAATTACCAATATCCGATACGCCCTGCCACTTCCGCTATCAAAATCGATGGCATAATAGACGAAGCCGCTTGGCAAAGTGCGGACGAAGCCGGTGATTTTTTCATGGTACTACCGATGGATACGAGCCGCACGAATGTTCAAACAACGGTAAAAATGGCTTATGACAATGATAATATCTACATCACAGCCACTTGTTTTATCGGGCAGCAAGGTCAACCTATTGTGGAGTCATTGAGGAGGGATTTTGCTTTTGGAAAAAATGATAATTTCATCGTTTTTATCGAGCCTTTTAATGACCAAACCAATGGATTTGCTTTCGGTACGAATGCCGTCGGTGCACAATGGGATGGTACAATGTTCAACGGTGGTTCGGTGGATTTGAGTTGGGACAATAAATGGACATCGGAGGTGAAAAGCTATGCTGATAAATGGGTTTTTGAAGCATCCATTCCGTTTAAATCCATTCGTTTTAAAGAAGGTGTGATGCGTTGGGGCATTAATTTCAGTAGAAATGACTTGCAAACAACTGAAAAATCGTCGTGGGCACCTGTGCCGCGGCAATTTCCGACGGCATCGCTTGCCTACAACGGTTGGTTGGTGTGGGATAAAGCGCCGCTTGCCCCTTCAGTCAATATATCTGCTATTCCCTATGTGTTAGGCGGTTTGACGAAGGATTATGCCAATAAAAAACCGACTGATTATAAGGGTTCATTTGGTGGCGATGCTAAAATTGCCATATCCTCTTCTATAAATTTAGACGTGACGGTGAATCCCGATTTTTCGCAAGTGGAAGTAGATAGACAAGTGACCAATTTGGATAGATTTGAACTGTTTTTTCCTGAACGCCGTCAATTTTTCCTTGAAAATGGTGATTTATTCTCCAATTTTGGCTATTCTACTATCCGCCCCTTCTTTTCAAGACGCATTGGTTTGAATGTACCGATTCAATTTGGAGCGCGTTTGAGTGGAAAGATTAATGAAAATTGGCGCGTCGGTTTGATGAATATGCAAACGGGTAAAACAGATAATGATATTGCTTTGCCTTCCCAAAATTTTACAGTAATTGCTGCACAACGCAAGGTCTTTGCGCGCTCGAATATAGGAGCTATGATTGTAAATAAGGAATCCATGAATTACAAATCCGATATTAATGGTAAATATTCAAAGTATAATCGAAACATAGGGTTTGAATATAACCTCGCTTCTTCTAATAATTTTTGGACAGGTAAAGCATTTTTCATGAAATCTTTTACCCCTAATAAAACAGGTAAGGATATGGTGCACGCAGCTAATTTACAATACAATGATCGAAAATGGACTGCCAGTTGGCAGCATCAGTATGTGGGCAGTAATTATAATGCGGAAGTCGGGTTTGTGCCGCGCAAGGGCATTATTAACCTTTCGCCCCAGATTGGACGATTATTTTTTCCAAAGGCAGGTTCAGTTTTATCGCATTCCATTTCAACTTTTACTAATTACAATTTAGATGAATCTTTCCGCAAAACGGATTATGTATCAGTCTTAATTTACAATGCTATTTTTAGAAATAGAACAAGTTTTACGATGTGGACAGCTCATGATTATGTAAAACTTTTAGCACCTTTTGACCCGACTAATTTTAATAGCGATACCTTAACACGCGGTTCACAACATTCATGGAATTCGTTCGGTACTGAGTTTGTATCAAAACCTCAAAGTCTTCTAACTTATTCATTTTCAACCCGTTATGGTGGTTACTATGCTAATGGAACGCGTTTAGCGGTGACGACTGAGATAGGCTATCGATTCCAACCATACGTCAGTTTAGCCTTAAGCTCAACTTATAATGACATTCGATTGCCGCAGCCGTGGGGTAAAAAAACGTTTTGGCTCGTAGGTCCGAGAGTGGATGTAACGGTGAGTAGGAAGCTATTTTTTACAACATTTGCTCAATACAATGAGCAGCAAAAAAACGTGAATTTGAATACCCGTTTGCAATGGCGTTACAAGCCTGCTTCCGATTTATTTATCGTCTATACCGACAATTATTTGCCCTCTCCTTTTTTAGTAAAGAACCGAGCTTTGGTTTTGAAATTGACTTATTGGTGGAATATTTAAGCGCTACAATTGGTTAGAATATTTAGCTAAAAAACCTATGAGGTTTTAAAAACCTCATAGGTTTAATTAATTGAAAATCAATGAGTTACATCTCAATATATAAGTTAAAATATAGTAAATACTGAGGGGTCTCTCTACACAATTATTTCTTACTCATCTTAAAAGTCCCATTCGGTTGTATCGAATATGCAGCCGTTGCCTTACCCTCTTTCACATCAAATCGAACGCCATAACCCTCTAAGCCTTTGAGTTTAAATTCATCTGTTTTGCTGGGCATGAGTTCATATTCAGGTTGCCCGGGGACAGTCATATGCAAAACATCGCTTTTTTCAAAAATTTTCACAACTGCCCCGCTGATAGTATATTCGCCTTCATATTTTTTCAAATCTGCAGCCATGAGTTTCATTTCAGGCGCATCTTTTGAAAAAACAATTTCATTTTTAAGAGCTTGTTCCAGTTTGCTATCCAAACTTATAATATCACCATCGTAGTTCATATTGAAGCGAATTTTCAAGCCCCCTTTATCCAAATCTTCCAATTTGGTGCTGACTAATTTAAAAACATCGTAATGAAAATGCTGTAAACGCGCGGTGTCTTTTCCTAAAGTGGTGAATAATGCTGTATCATTCTTAAAAATGGTAATAGTACCGTAGCCTTCGTTTTTGTAATTGCCGACATATTCTTCCATTTTGTGCGATGGTTGAGTGCCTTTCTTTTGACTCAAATCAGCTTGTTTTTCTTCCTTTTTATCGTCTTTTTTATCATCCTTTTTAGGTTTATTGATTAATACCCAATCAGTTTTTTCAAGATTTAGAAGCCGGTCAGAAATCCAATTGCGAATCACACCTTGCACTGCCGAACCATTTTGATTCACTGAAACAAATATGCCGATGCTATCATTCGGATAAAAACAAGTGGTGGTTGAAAAGCCATCAATATTGCCGCCATGCTCCACTTGATGATGCCCTTTATAGGTCTTAATCATCCAGCCTAAGCCGTAGCCATGTGTAAAAAGATTAAGCTCTCGTTTGTCTGGGACGCTTGCCATAGCCATTTGAGGTTTAATGGCTTGATTGTAAAAAGTAGATGAAAACATTTCTTTACCGTTATGTTTCCCTGCGTTTATCCACGTTTTGAGCCATTCACTCATGTCTTTTGCATTAGAGGCAATACTACCAGCAGGCTCCATACCACTGAAATGATAGTAATCTAATTTTTTAATTTTTTTCTTTTCATTATCGTAATTGTAGGGAAGGGAATAATCGTTAGTCTTCAACATATCAGCCGTACTGTATTTTGAGCTGTTCATACTGAGGGGGGCGAAGATGCGCTCTTGAAGCAATTTTTCCCAAGATTTATTGGTCAATTTCTCAGCCAAAGCCCCTTGAGCCATGTACATAAAATTGTTGTATTGCCATGTCTCGCGCAACCCTGCTGAGGATTCAAATTGGCTAATGGCTTTGAGCAATTCTGCCCGTGAGGTTTTAGGGCGAAGATACCAAGCTAAGTCGTGGCGAGGCAAGCCTGTGCGGTGCGTCATCATATCGCGCGTGGTGACATTTTTGGTCAAATTGTCATCTTTAAATATCAATTCAGGTAAATATTCATGAACGGGTTTATCAAAATCCAACAGTTTTTCATCCATTAACATGCCCAGTAAAGTAGTGGTAAAAGCCTTTGAACATGAGCCTATTTGGAAGAGTGTTTGAGGAGTGACGCTTTTTTTATTGTCCAAATCTTTGTAACCGTAGCCTTGTGCCAACAGTACATTATTCTTTTCAACAACAGCGACCGTAACGCCAACAGCATTAAATTCTGTCAAGATGCGTTGGATAGCAGTGTCGATACCAGCTAATCGTTTATCTTGAGCGTGGGTAAAATGGATAGTGAGTAAGAATAAAAATAGTACAGGAAATAGTTTTTTCATGATGTCATATTTTTTAAAGTGGTTTAATTTAAAACAAATGGTATAAAGGCACTATTACTTGTAAATATCTTCAATTTTTACGAATAATTATATGCAAAATTGGATAAATGCAGTAGAATATTGGACAAAATCCAATTTTAGTTTCATACTGAGTAGGCAATTTAGTTTTAATTATTCTTAAAAAATTTATGTTTTGACAATCGTTCTACATTAGAATTTCAGTATTAAGTTTGTGTAAAATTATACTGAAAAAACTATGAGAAAACGGAGAACGCGGCAACATATCATTGAGGATTTGGGTTTTAACCATGTTGAAAGGCAAGTCATTTTGACGGGCTGCATTATTCAACGATACTTTAAAGATTATGGATATGATGGTGAAATACAAACATTCGATGAAAATGGTTTGTATGAAACTGGATATGTACTATTTCAACTGAAGTCAACAGACTTTCCAAAACTTAATAGAACCGGAGAGGAACTTCTTTTTGATTTATCTAAAAGAGATTTAGAACTTTGGTTGTATGAAGATGTGCCAGTTGTATTAATTCTTTATTGTAGCAATTGGGATAAAGCATATTATGTAGAACTGTCAAACTATTTCAATAAAAATAAAATTGATTTGAAAGAAGTTCGTAAATTTGTACGTATCCAAATCCCTATTCAAAATATTTTTGACACAGAGGCTGTTCAATTCATCAGAGCTTCGAAAAATAAAAAATGAAATGGAAAGATTCAGAATATATAAAGACATGGAGGTGTCCTACAAAGAAGTAGAAGATGCACTTATCCAATTAGGTTTTAAAAATATGTCAACTACTAATCAATTTTATTTTGTAGAAGACAATCATAAAGCCATTTTTAAAATGCCTTTGAAAAAAAATACAGATAAGGTCTTAAAAGCACATTTTGCAGCTAATTCTTATGGATTATGGGCAACTGGAGTCATTAAAGATATTCATGATTTTGCAAAAATTATTGAAAGAAATCGGATTAATGAGCCGATTAAAAATAATTCTTAAAATTACCCCCTCAGTAAAAAGCCCTTGCACAACCCGCGCAGGGGCTTTTTTACTGAGGGGGTGAAGTGTTGAAAAAAGAGAAGGCATTTATGCTAAAAATATAGATTAGTCAATTAAAAATTGCAGCATTTTAAAAAAATTTAGTTATTCCCTTCATTCTTCTTAGGTTCTTCCTTCTTTTTGCCTTCAACAGGCTTAGTGTCAAGAGCTTTTTTTACAGGTGTAATAGTATCTTGCGGCTGCTCCATCTTAGGTATTGAGTCAGTTGGTACTTGACTATTTTGTGGCTGTCCCATTCTTTGAATACTATCAGAAGGCATTTGCTCATTTCCACGTTGTCTCATTTTCTGAACACTATCACTTGGCATTTGTCCATTTCCACGTTGTCTCATTTTCTGAACACTGTCAGTGGGTGCTTGACCATTTTGTGGTTTAACACCTCTATTTGGATAACCATTTTGTCCTTGAGTACCTTGAGGTTGTGCACCGCCTTGAGCCGGAGCACCTTGAGGTCTGGCTCCCGGAGCACCTTGCTGCGGTCTTGCACCTTGACCTTGTGGTTGTGCGCCGCCTTGTGGAGCACCGCCACCTGCATCACCGCCGCCACCACTATCGCCACCACCATCTTTTACGTCATCATTTTTAACAGACTTTGTTTTCTTCTTTTGCTCAAAACCCATTTTGCCGAATTTGTAAGATAAATTCAATTTAAAACCATTATTGTATAATCGGGTGACACTTGTTTGAGTCAATGAAGGGGTAACTAATTCAGAGCGCATCCTTGGATTGGCAAAGAAGTTTTCAGCCGAAATACCGACACTGCCTTTTTTATTGTTGAAATCTTTTCTAACACCCATTGAATACATCACAAATCCACCCATTCTGCCTTGCAATTGTACCCGTGCTCCGTGCAAACCACCAAAGCCTTGAACTGCCCAACCATTATTGAGGGATAAATTAGACATTAATCTGCCACCACCATTGAATCCTGAGTTAGACGCTTTAGCCGTTTTGCCATCAGTGCCTGTAATTTGACCTTCCAATTGCGAGTGGGTGACATCAAAACCACCGTTGATCGTCCATTTTTGAGTCAGATAAACATTGCCAAAGAAGTTTAAACCTATATTCTTTTGCTTACCGATATTTTCAAAAGTGCTGATAATAGCACCCGTAGAGTCATACGTGCGACGCACTTGTGAAATAGCATTATTGGTTTGATTGCCAAATAATGATAAATTAATAAAAGTCTGCTTGATACGCGTGCTCATCGACAACTCCAAGTTATTGGTCAACTCAGGGCTCAATGTCGGATTGCCTTGAGAAATACTCTGTGAATTGACAATATTCAAGTTGGGATTTAATTGCTGTAAACCAGGGCGTTGTATGCGGCGATTGTAACCAGCTTTCAATGTCGTACCGCTTTTCAAAGATTTGGAAACGTTGATACTCGGCACCAATGTGCCATAAGCGGGGATATTAATAGGGCTTTTACCCTCTTCTTCTGCTTCAATCTCTGTATATTCGTAGCGCAAACCTGTTTTGAAGCTGTATTTATTTTTTGTTGACAAGGTATAAGAAGTATAACCGGAAGCTATATTTTGTCCATAATTCAAAGCACCTTTTGGGCGAGTAGCATCCGAAACATATTCACCCGTAGAATTTGATGCAGCCAAATATTCATAATCACTGTTCACTTTACGGAAAATACCTTTACCACCGAACTCCAAAATTTGGTTTGTACTGAGGGGGGTCTGATAATCTAATTGAAAGGTGACTTCTTGATTCAAATTGAGGTTGATGTTTTTCAAACGGCTTGAAACCTCACCCGATGGTTTCAAATTATTACTCGAAAAATTATTGGTCAAATCGGTTCTACTATATTGTGACGAAATGCTGAGTTCTTGTTGAGGCTTATAAATATGGATATAATCCAAGTTAACATCCACTGAATTAGATAAATCCTTACTATCAATGTAGCGATTTTGATTTGAGAACAGCGTATTATTAGTATAAATTTCAGTCGCCTGATTTTGAGTCCGAGAAAAATTACGCAAACCGTAACGAATAGACCCTGAAAGTGATTGATTTTTATCAATATCGTAATCCATACCCAAGTTATACCGTCCGAACATTGGGCGGTCTTTGGCATCTGAGAATTGCTTAGTTGAAGAAGAAATATTATTAAAAGTGGTCGTTTGGTTCAATTCAGTACTTGAATTATTGAACATAGCACGTCCGAATCCTCCCAAAGTTGCACCAAATTTGCCTTGACGCAAACTACCTTGCACACCTAAATTTGCACTTCTGTTGCCACCACCCACATCTACATTTAAGAAATAGCCTTGTAAATTATTCTTTTTAGTCGTGATATTGATGATACCGCCTGAGCCTTCCGCATCGTATTTGGCAGAAGGGGCTGTAATCACCTCTACCGTTTTAATCATATCGGCAGGAATTTGCTTCAAAGCATCAGCCACGCTGCTCGCCATGATAGTTGAAGGCTTATTATTGATCAAAACTCTGATATTTGAGTTACCCCTCAGTGTCACATTGCCTTCGAGGTCAACAGTCAATAAAGGCACTTTCCGCAATACATCCGCCGCATCGCCGCCTTTAGAAGTCATGTCGTTTTCGGCATTATATACCAATCTATCTACTTTTTCTTCAATTAATGCTTTTTGAGCCGTTACGGTCACTTCATTTAGCAATTTAACGTTACTACCTAACCGAATAACACCCAATCTAACATCTTTTCCTTTTTCAACTTTAACATTATCAATCGTTTTATCATTATAGCCAATGAATGATACAACAATTTTATAAGTGCCTGCAGCCACTTTTTCAATAGTAAATGCGCCTTTTTCATCAGCTGAAGCCCCATCAATGGGTTTATCTGTCGCTTTACTAATAAGGGCAATGGTTGCAAAATCAACGCCTTTGGCTGCAATGGAATCGAGGACAGTGCCCGATATTTTAGAATTGCCTTTAGGGGCTTCAATGGGGTTTTGTGAAAAACCAATGGCACTATAAAGTAGGGATACAAGTAAAAACAGCTTTTTCATTTTTAATAAAAAATTTACGGGTGACGAATGTTTTAAAATCTAATTATTTAATATTATTTACTTTAATTGCTTATTACCTATTACTCATTACTGAGGGGGGTATGTTTTAAATTATTTGATGGCACAAAGTAAGGGTACTATTTTAACTTAAAAAAAAAGGTTATACCATCAGCCTAATTCTTTCGACAACTCGGCAAAAAACCTATAGTTTCCTAAGTGTCGAGCCAATGAGATGAAGTATCGGTAGAAAAAGCCTAATTGTATAAAAAAGGTTGAATTTTTAAGGAAATGAGAATAAAATCAACCAATACCATTAATAAATACATTTATTTTGTAAAAGTTTTCAATATAATTTCAATTAAAATAGTCAATTATTCATGCAATCATATATTCAGCGACATAAAATTTTGCTCCTCCATGCCTCCTTTTGGTGCGTATATTTTTCATTTTTTTACTATCAAATCAGTTTTTCAAGAGGTGGAAGGGAGCGTGAATTTCTTGAACTCTTAGGCGATACTGGTTTTCAAGTGTTGTCCATGATGTTTATTGCTTATCTTAATTATTTTTATTTTTTACCCCGTTTTTTAAAAAATAAAAATTTAGGACGCTATTTATTAGAGTTCACTTTACCGTTTGCTGCTACTATTTTCTTGATAATTCAAGGCAAACGGTTTCTCCAGGATGGATATACATACAAATTCGATTATATTTATTCCACTCGCTTTTCAGTTCAAGTCACTTTGAGTACTTTATTTATAGTCATTTTTGTAGGAATGTTGAAGTTTGCCGAAGATTGGTTTGAACTTGAAGCCAAAAAGAAAGAGATTGAAAATGAGAAATTAAATGCCGAATTGCGTTTTTTGAAAGCTCAAATCAACCCGCATTTTTTATTTAATACGCTCAATAATCTCTACTATTTAGCCTTCACCAACTCGCCCAACACGACTGAAGTCATCGCTATGCTTTCGCAAATGATGCGGTATATGATTTATGATTCGAATCACGAGCGCGTACCCCTCAGTAAAGAGATAGAATATATGGAAAATTATATTAGTTTAGAAAAACTAAGGCTGAATGGCGATATTCCGATTGAATTTGAAGTACAGGGCAATGTTGAAGGTGTCCAAATAGTGCCGCTGATATTAATCACCTTTTTGGAAAATGCTTTCAAACATGGCGTCAGCACGAACTCCAATGAGGCATTTATCAAAGTAAAACTTGTTTTAGACGAAAATGGGTGTAATTATACCGTTGAAAATAGTAAATTGCCTACCAATCCAGATAAAAAATCAGGTATCGGCTTACAAAATGTGAAACGGCGATTGGAATTGAGCTATCCTGATGACTATGTTTTGACTATTAAAGACGAACCAGACCATTATTATGTTGAACTGAAATTGAATATCAAAATACATGAACCTCACTTGCATTATAGTTGAAGATGAGCCATTAGCACGGCAATTACTCGAGCAATATGTTCGGAAAGTACCCCATTTACAATTACTCAAAGCCTTTTCCAACCCATTAGAAGCCTTAGATTTTTTACGCAATAATGAAGTGGACATTCTTTTTTCAGACATTCAAATGCCGGAAATTACAGGTATTACTTTGTTGAAAATTTTACAGAAAAAGCCTCTAATTATTTTGACAACAGCTTATTCAGAATATGCTATTGAAGGCTACGAGTTGGATGTCATCGCTTATTTATTGAAGCCCATCACTTTTGAAAAATTTCTAAAAGCCGTTGAAAAAGCCACTCAACTTAAAAATGAGAAACTGGCAGTTATAGAAGAAAAAAAGACCGTTTATACTGAGGGGGTAGTACAAGCCATTCCGAATGATACCCAACCATTTATATTTGTAAAAGACGGTACAAAATTGGTCAAAATTCGCCTACCCGATATTTTATACATCGAAGGTTTGAAGGATTATGTGAGCATTTATACCCGTGAAAAAAAGATAGTGACGCTCCAAACGATGAAGTCTTTAGAGTCACAACTCCCTGATAATCAATTCATTAGGATTCATAACTCTTATATTGTATCATTGGAAGGCATAGATATTATTGATAAAGAACGTGTACAAATCGGCAAATCATTTTTACCGATTAGCGATACGTATAGGAAGGCTTTTAAAGAGTTTATTGAGCGGAATCAGTTGTGATACTGAGGGGTACAAAAAGAAAAGCTGCCAAGATTGACTCAAAGCAGCTTTTATCTTATATATGTATGTAATTTTTTTTACAAATACGATTTCATTTCGGTACTGTTATAAGATTTGCGTAAGCGGCGAATAGCCCGCTCTTTAATCTGACGAACGCGTTCACGGGTCAAACCGAAAGCTTCTCCAATTTCTTCCAAAGTCAATGCTTTGAATTCATTCAAGCCGTAGTAGGCAGAAATGACTTCTTTTTCACGCTCAGAAAGAATGGAAAGACCTTGCTGCACTTCTTCGCGAAGCGATTCCTCAAGCAATTCAGTATCTGGCATTTTGTCGCCATCAACGATGAATACGTCGAGCATGGTTGCGTCGCTATCTTCGCCACCAATTGGAGAATCCATAGATAAGTGGCGTGTGTTTGAACGCAACATATTTGCAACCTCTTTCGGGGTCATTTCAAGCATTGCACCCAATTCTTCGTTTGTTGGCTCACGCTCAAACTCTTGGACGAAAGAAATAAATGCTTCATTGACGCGGTTGTAAGAGCCCACTTTGTTCAAAGGCAAGCGGACAATGCGGCTGTGTTCTACGATAGATTGTAGAATAGACTGACGAATCCACCAAACAGCGTATGAAATAAACTTGAAGCCTTTTGTTTCATCAAAGCGGCGGGCAGCTTTCATCAAGCCAACATTGCCTTCATTGATGAGGTCTGAGAGCGTCAAACCTTGATTTTGATATTGTTTCGCAACAGAAACAACAAACCTAAGGTTGGCTTCAGTGAGGCGCTCAAGAGCCTTTTCATCACCCAAACGAATACGGCGCGCTAAATCAGCTTCTTCATCTGCTGATAGCATTGTAATTTTTCCGATGTCGTTCAAGTATTTGTCCAGAGCCAAGCTTTCGCGGCTGGTGATTTTGTTAGTGATTTTTAGCTGACGCATAACGATTCGATTTAGTAAAGTATGTGATTATAAATGTAAGAAACTTTTTTTTTAATAAATTGCATCTGCACATTGTTAAAAATTTGACTTTTTCAAAAAAAAACCTTAACTGCGCTGATAGTGCTATAAGTACAAATTAACTGCCAAAAAAGTTCCCTGCTTTTCAAAAAAATTTCAAAAAAATTAAAAAAATAATTATTTGTTAATATAACATCAAATTATATTTAATAAAATTCATAAAATATTTATAACCAACATTTTATGAATAGATTTAATCACTCAATTCAATCATACCCTAATTCTATAAAATTTAATAAATCGATTAAAAATCAAATAAACTGTGACATCCTTTTTATATACGATAAAGATAGTTAATGTGTTTAGGGTTTCGCTAATTTTTATTGATATTTTTCTATACAATAAAAATTCTATTATGTTTTTCATTTTTTATCCAAAAAAAATGCGAACTATTGATACACAATAATTCGCATTTTGATTAAAACCTTAGCGTTTTAGTTCAATAATTTTTCCATTTCTTTTTCTAACGATACGCCAGCTTGCGATATAGCCGCTATTTTACCGCTTTTATCTATTAGAAATTGTTGTGGAATAGCTTGTACATTGTAGAGAGCAGCCGCTTGACTCTGCCAAAATTTTAAATCGCTCACATGGTACTCCCAATCCAATCCATCTTGCTTTATGGCATCTATCCATTTTTGACGGTCTTTATCCAATGATACATTGAAAACGGCAAATCCCTTACTTTTATAGCGGTTATAAGCCGCCACTACTGAGGGGTTAGCCCTACGGCAGGGACCACACCAACTTGCCCAAAAATCGAGCAACACGACTTTACCTTTCAAATCTGAAAGTTTATAAATTTTGCCATCAGGATTAGCCAATACAATATCCGGCGCAGGTTGACCAACTGCAATAGCCGTTGTACCTACTTTTTCCATTTCTACTTGATTTTGAAAAGCCGACAATGTTTTTTCATAATCCTTTGCATAAGGGCTGTTTGGATATGCTTCATTCAGTCTTTTAGAAATTAATTTATGAAAATCTAAATGCTCTGCTCCTGCAAAATCTTGAACTTGCAAGGCAATGAGCATACTCAAGAGTGGATTTTTCGCTTCCTCAATCACTTTCTTAATATCGGCAGTGGTTTTCTTTCCATTCATAGCATCGCCGAATGTTTTGAGATAAGTTTCGGTATCATCCGAACCACTGACAGTATATTCAGTTCGTTTCAAAAGTGCCAAATCTGTTTCTACTTTCACCTTTTTTTCAGTGCCGTTGAAAACAAAATTCATTTGCTTTTGACCAATCCGAATCCGATAAATACCGGCTTTAGCACCATCTGGCAATTCTATTTTGAAATTACCATTGCCATCAAAATTGACTTTTGAAATGGCTAATACTTGACTCATCATCACTTCTTCAAAAATACCTTCCAGATTGGCTGCATTTTTAACGGTTCCTGATATCACTGACCCTTTTTGTTGACAGGCAGCAAAAAATAGAGTTGTAAATAATAAAACGAAGAATTTCTTTTCCATTTCTAAAAATTTAGGAGTTGAATAATCTTAAATTGACTAAAAAAAGTAAAAACCATTGACGCCAATACCTGCCTTGACTGAATCTTTCAAGATTTTGGTGGACGGATCGAAGATATAAACGGAACTTGCCACTGAGAAATTCTTAGCGTCGCCGCAGTAAAGATAACCACTTTTTGTATCAAAACCCAAGCTGTAAGGGTTACTTAAATACGGTTGAGTGATAAATACTGAGGGGGGGGTAGCACCGAAGTTCAAAATATCTTTTTTGTATATTTTATTTGTTGCAACATAATAAAGGTTGCTGCCCGAAGCATCTTTTGTTAGAGAAGAAGCATATTTAGGCACATCAAATGTATATTCTACTTTTTCATTTCTAATTTTTATTAATTTTCCATTTTCTGGCTTGTCAAAATAGCTGCCACAAAGCACCCACACATCGCCATTGGCATCTTGTACAATGCTGTTAGGTCCCAATCCCACTTGAATTTTAGAACTCACTGAATCATTCGCCGTTTCAATAATCGCAATGGTAGAGTCTTTACCAAATCCACCACCGTTGAGCACCCAAATTCGCGAACCAATGCGCAACATTTTATCAGCCCCTTTGCCTGTCGGTACTGTTTTAGCAACTGTTTTTGTAGCATAATCATATACTTTAACGCTACCAGTCTTTCCATCTGCTCCCCAATCGGTCACGTAAGCACTCGTATTATTAATGCTTAAAAAATTGCGCGGGTAATTGAATCCAGTAACCGTTGAAGCAGATTGAAAAGTTTTATAGTTCACTAAAACCAATTTATTGGCATTGTTGACCACTAAATATGCTGTATCACCTTTAAAATTCATGGATTGTAGAATATTACCGATAGCCGCACCATTGTTGGCTTTAGCAAATATATCATTTTGGATACCACCGATGGCTCTATTATAAAAATCGACTGTTCCTGTTCCATTCTGAAAAGGTCCTTCGTTGGTGATAAAAACACCATTAGCATAATTATCAGCTGGCGTTTCATCGGTCGGTTTACAGGCATTAAAAAGGACAGTCAAAGCAAAGAGTTTGACCCAAGCGTTCATTTTAAATAATTTCATAATTATGAATTAAAATTTTTATGTGAAAAAGAATTTTATGCGTTTTATGAAAACGAAAAAATTCAATGAAGGGTAGGAAATGGTCATTTAAACCAATGCATAAAGCCCTATTAAAACCTCAAACGATGAGGTTACCAAAATCGCTGCAAAGGTAGAATTGTTTTTTAATAATCATGGTTTTATAAAGAAGTAATTGTTTTCATAAAAGAAAGCCTCGACTGTGTTTCCACAATCAAGGCATTTTTTTAGACATTGAGAGTAAATTCAATTTACTTCCCAAATGTTCGGATGATATATGTATTGTCCGTTGGATGAACATAACTCCACTTCATGGTTGTGCTGGTCAATTCCATGATGTCAATTTCAAGCGCAAAATTAGTTTCCGTTAGAATTACTTTTTTCTTTTCAGTGCCAGAAAAAGCCCAACTGCCCGTAGTTGTTTGCTCATCGGCTGCATCACATTTTGTAGCGCCTTCATCAAAAGTAGCTTTGCCATCTGTACCGAATGTGAAAGTATTATCCGTTTCACATTCCTCATGATTTTGGTAACTGTCACTACCCGCAGTGGTTTCAGCCACCATTTTCCAATTGCCTGACGTTAAGAAAGTTTGATTGTCAGGAGCAGCGATGAGAGTTTCTTCTTTTTTACAAGATGCAAAAGTAATGAGTGCGGCAGAAGCCAACAGGAGCATGTTTTTTGAGAACATAATTATTAATTTTTAATGGTTAAAGAAAATAAATAAACTTGAAATTCAGAATCCAGTGAGGTGCACTTAAACTAAAAACTCGCACTCACGGGATTTCCTAATTTCAAATTTAATGCCAATGTTTAAACATTTAAAAAATAACCTTATTATGTTACGGCTTGAAATTTAAACTATTTATCAGGCATCCTCACCAATGTCTCTAACAAAAAGCCCCAATACTTTTGCACAGAGCTAATTTGCACTTTTTCATCGGGCGAATGCGCGCCATGAATATTAGGTCCAAAAGAAATCATTTGCATGTCGGGATAATGCGTTCCTAAAATGCCACATTCTAAGCCCGCATGACAAGCACTCACTATCGGCTTTTCATGATAACGCTCTTCGTATAAATCACTCATCAATTTCACGATGGGAGAGGAGGGCTTGGGTGTCCAACCTGGGTATTCGCCGCTATAAGCCACATCTGCACCCAATAATTCTAACACTGATGTAATAGCCATTTTCAAGTCCGTTTTTTCAGAATCTACGGAGCTGCGCGTTAGGCATTGGATGGAATATACGCCGTCTTTCACGACTATGCGCGAGACATTATTAGAACTTTGCACCAAGCCCGCAATGTCTGGACTCATCCTATAAATACCATTCGGGCAAGCATAAATAGTTCGTAATAATTTATATTGAAAATCAAAAGGCAACACTTGTGTAGGCGCATCAATAGCCTCGATGGAGATGCCAATATTTGGGTCGGTCGTGGCATATTCTGCTTGCACAATGCTTTGATAATCCTTAATTTCCTTTTTAATTGAATCAATTTTATCAGTAGCCACTACAATATTTGCCACCGATTCGCGCGGAATAGCATTACGCAAACTACCGCCTTCAATCGCTCCAATTTCAATTTTATACTCTTTTTCAAGCATTATCAAGCATCGATTCATCATTTTGTTGGCATTACCACGCCCTTTGTGAATATCCACGCCTGAGTGACCGCCCGTCAAACCTTTGATTGAAATGCGAAAAGCACTTGTATTAATAGGTGCAATGGGTGCATAAGTACCCGATGCGGTGACATCAATGCCGCCTGCACAACCGATGGTGAGTTCATTATCTTCTTCAGTATCTAAATTGAGCATGATGTGCCCATCGAGCATACCACCTTTAAAAGCCAAAGCTCCCGTCATACCTGTTTCTTCATCAATAGTAAATAGGGCTTCGAGGGCAGGGTGGGGTATATCTGTTGAAGCCAGCAGCGTCAAGATAGACGCTACGCCGATGCCATTATCTGCCCCCAAAGTCGTGCCTTTCGCTTTGACCCAATCACCATCGACATACATATCGATGCCTTGTTTATCAAAATCAAAAGCCGTATCTGCATTCTTTTGATGCACCATATCCAAATGGCTTTGTAACACCACTGTTGCTTTATGTTCCATCCCCTCAGTAGCGGGCTTTTTGATAATGACATTTCCGACTTCATCCGTCGTTGTGGGCAAGTTTAATTTTTCGCCAAAAGATTGGATAAATTCTCTCACCCGTTCCTCTTTTTTTGAAGGGCGAGGTACAGCGTTCAAATCTGCAAAATGATTCCAAAGGGCGGTAGGTTCTAATTGTCTGATTGCTTCGTTCATTTTCTTAATTTGGTTGATTTTAATTTGATTATTGAAGGAGGCAAATTTACTATAATATTCTTGATTGGATTATAATTTAGTGCATCGGGCTTTTTTATTAAAAATACTGAGGGGGTCATGCATCAATTCTATTGAGCCATACTATATTTTCGAAAACAGAACAGCATCCAGCGGGTTGCCATTTTTAATTTGAAATTTCTTAGCATATCCCTCTCTTTCAAAACCTGCGTTTTCTAAAACCTTCATCGAACCTAAATTATGAGGAAAAACAATGGCTTCTATCCGGATTATTCCACATTTTTCAATCAAAAAATCGCAATAACCTTTTACTATTTGAGTCATAATGCCTTGCCCTCGAAAGGGTTTGGCGAGCCAGTAGCCGATTTCATCTTTATGCTTGGTCGTCTTTTCGCTTGCCATAAAACGCCCGATACCGCCCATTAATTCATTCTTTGAATTCCTAATCGCCCAGTTAATAATTTGCCCATATTCCCTCTCAGTTTGTCTGCATATTTTAAGGAAGGCATCTGCATCCCCCTCAGTATAAGGGCTTGGAATCCGCAGCGTATTATTGTACAAAACCTCATCATTCATGTACAAGAGCAATGCAGGTTTGTCCGATACGCGCATCTCCGTTAAATGGTATAAATCATTGATTTTAAGGTAGTTATCCATTAGTTTTCGATTTTATTTATTCGATAAAACATAAAATTGATACGGTTTTAATGAAAAATTTGCTCCTATACTGAGGGGGTGTTGTACATTTTTAAACACATCTTGATAAGCCCCAATGTAAGCCGAACCACTTAATTCAATATCCACTGCCGTATTTTTCATATTAAAAATACCTACCACTTTATCGCCTTCTTTTTCCCGCATAAAAGCATATACTTTATCGTCCTGACCCGTAATTATTTTCTGAATAAAACCGCCATTTCTACCATTCCACAAGGCTTTGTTATTGTGTTTTAAATCAATCAACGTTTTAAAAAATGCTACACGCGATGTACCCGACCAATCAATTTCATCTTTATTAAAAAATGATAATCGTTTATCCAAACTCACTTCTTGACCATTATAAATTAAGCCCATGCCTTCCATGATAAAACATAAAGCAGTATAACAATCCGCGCCCTCTCCAAAAAGGTCATACTCAGAGCCGTGCCACGTATTTTCATCATGATTTTGAGTAAAATTCATTTGCCAGCCGCGCGTACCATGCCGTTGTTTTATCCCCTCAGTATGGTGGTGCAAAGCCGATGCAGGTGCTTTATCTTGCACTATTTGCTTCATAAAATGGTGCGTTCCCCAACCATAATTGGTCTCAAAACAGACATCAAATTGCTCAAAACCATGCACTTCATCTTCAGCAAGCATATAAACGGGCTTGATAGCATCCAAACGCTGACGCAATTCGAGCCAATAATCCACCGAAATGCCCCAAGCACAATCTTCGCGATAACCGTCCAAATCAAAATTTTTCACCCAAAACTCATGCGCTTGCATCCATGCCTCGCGCAAGCCTTTGTTCTTAAAATCAAGCTGTGCAATATCTGCCCATTCTTCACCTTGATCGCTCGTAACGGGCATGATTTTACCATTTTTATAGACAAACCAATCAGGATGTTCAAGCATCCATTTTGAATCCCAACCCGTGTGATTGGGTACAAAATCAAGTATCACTTTCATGCCCAAGGCATGAGATTGCTCCATAAATGCTCTAAAATCGTCGAAAGTACCTATTTTTTCATGGATGGATTCAAAATCGTAGGGTGCATACGGGCTGCCCCAACAGTCGGTCGTAGCTTGTTCATCGCATTTTTTTTCTTTTTCACAAATTGGAAAAAATGGCATCATCCAAATCACATCAATGTCCAATTCCTTCAAACGAGGCAAATGTTTTGCTGCTGCTACAAGCGTGCCTTCGTGCGTGAATTGACGGATATTAAGTTGATAAATAACGGCATTTTTAACCCAATCAGGTGTTTTAAAATCGTAATATACTCCCGAAGGGATAAATGTGTGGGTAACTTCAGGTGTTGTTACTTTTTTTCTTTTACGGATAAATAAAAGAACGATGAGGGTTATGAGTAATAAGAGTAGTAAAATATTCATTCTAATATCTGCTAAATTATTTAATAATAAAAAATACCATAGATTATAAATTTTAAATTAAATGCAACTTATTGATAATCAACTAAATACAAATCTATAGTATATACTTAACTATATTTTTACGTACTTTTTACGAGTCCAGAGGACTCTCACGTTTGTAGAACGATGAACGAATTGCATTTTTACGAGTCCAGAGTACTCACACATTTGTAGGCTTTAGAACAAACGTGTGAGTCCTCTGGACTCGTAGTACATTTTTGGGTTATTTTCTACAAACGGGTGAGTTCTCTGGACTCATTTCAAACGTTTTGCAGAAAATTCTCATAGATTTTGTAAAAGCATAGTTAAGTATATGCCTTAGGTTTTTCCTGAAGGGATTCCTTCTGCCAAAGGCATTCTCTCGGAAGGAAAAAAACCTTATAGGTTTAGTTCAAAAATATGCTACAATCTACAATTCCGAAAAATACTTTTTCTTTTGGATATAATATTTCCAAACAATGCTACCTCTCAGTATACCGATTGTATTTTCAGGCGCAATGCGTTCTTTTTCAACGATTTGTGTATATACTTTTCTTTTATGTAAAAGTTTTGAAATATTGCCATAAAATGTAAAATGGGCTTTTAATATGGCTGGTATTTGCTTGAATTGCCCTTTAGCCAAAAATACCAAAGCTGCTACACCATCTAAAATTAATCGCGTCGGTATCAACCAAATCAACTTTGAGGCTTTTTCATTTTTAAAAATAGTGTACAAACTATTTCTAAAATTGAGGTAAGTTTTACGTGGATTCAGATAATCCAAAGAGCCGCCGCCTAAATGCCGTGCCACGCCATTCGGCTGCACCATGATGCGATAACCCGCGCGTTTGAACCGCCAACAAAGGTCAATTTCCTCCATATGCGCCCAATGGTCTTCATCAAAGCCTTCAAAACGATGGTATAAATGCGCCTTGATGAACATGGCTGCACCCGACGCCCAAAAAATTTCAGCTTCATCGTCATACTGCTTGCGATCTTTTTCAACGGTATCGAAAATGCGTCCTCTACTGAGGGGGTAGCCGAGCGAGTCTATCCATCCGCCTGACGCACCTGCGTATTCAAATTTACGTTTTTTATTATAAGACAATATTTTTGGTTGTGCTGCGGCAATGGCTTTATCTTTTTCCATCGTCTCAATAACTGGCAAAATCCAGTTTGGCGACACCCGGCAATCGCTGTTAAGCAGCACATAATAATCGAAACCAAACTCAGCATCTTGCGTGCGCGGAATCAATTTAGGGTGTTTCAAAGCCTCATTATAACCTTTTGCAAAGCCATAATTATGGACTAAATCAATCACTTTCACGCGGTCAATACCCAATGATGCGGGTATGCCATCGAGGTTAAGTTCTTGAACGGCGTTGATACTGCCATCCGTAGAACCATTATCAGCTACAAAAACTTCAAAATTGCCATATCGAGAGCCGCATACTGAGGGGAGGAATTGCCTAAGTAAATCCTTTGTATTATAGTTTAAAATAACGATAGCAACGCGCGGAAAGGTTTGATTTTCAACGATTTGTAAAATTTCACGGCTTCGTCTTTCATCATCAGCCAATTGAATAACGAGGTTTTCGAGGCTTTCAAAACTTTTATCAGGTCGAATAAATTCTATGAGTTCAACATTCAATTTTTGACCATAAATGTCTTGATTAAAATCAAAAATATTGACTTCAATGGTGATATTATCATGCTCTTTTAAAACAGGGCGATTGCCTTTGTACATCATGCCCTTGTATTTTTTACCGTCTATATTGATAGAAACGGCATAAATACCATGTGGAGGCACTAATTTATTACGCTCAGGCACTTCTAAATTAGCGGTCGGAAAACTAATTTCTCGCCCGATTTGCTGCCCTTTCACAACTACTCCAGTGAACGAAAAAGGGTGACCCAACAATTTGTTGGCTGCATGAACATCACTTCTTTCAAGGGCTTGACGAATTTTAGTAGAAGAAACATCCAAAGCATCAATCACTTGCTTCTCAATTTCAACCACTTCGTAACTAAATGAGGCTTCAAATTTTTTAAGATAGGAAATATCGCCAAGGCGTTTTTCACCGAATCGATGATCGTAACCGATGACTATATAGGTGGGTTTGAAATACTTAACAAGAAAATTTTGAATATAATTATCAGGCGATTGCTCCGCAAACTCTTTATTGAATGGGACGATTACGACATTATCAATACCATATTTTTCGAGCAAATTGACCTTCTCTTCGGTGGTTGTGAGCAATTTTACTGAGGGGTCATGGGGGTTGATAATCAAGCGCGGATGTGGATGAAAGGTAATCACAACCGATTGGCTATCAATGCTTTGTGCCAATTGGGAAACGCGCTCTAATATTTTTTGATGGCCGCTATGTACACCGTCGAATGAGCCAATCGTGATAACGGTGTTTTCAAATTTCGGTAATTCATCAAGGTTATAATAAACTTTCATAGCGGGCGCAAAAGTAGAGAAATTTCTGTTTTATTCTTGATTTATTATAGAAAAATGAAAAATTAGGGTAAAAAAAGCCTTTTACACTTATTACCTTTGCATTTCATTTTAAATAAAATTATGATTGATAATAATAAAATAGTCGAAGCATTCAGAACGGTGAAAGACCCTGCAACAGGGCAGGATATTATTCAACGCCGCATGGTCGAAAACTTGAAAATTGAAGGGAATAATGTCAATTTTACTCTCATGCTCCCTTCGCTCAATACACCCAACAAAACGGAGTTGATTTTTGCTTGTATTGCTGCTATAAAAAATATTTATCCCGATGCTGAAACCAACGTCCACACGATGGCTCGGAATGAGGAAACGACTCAGCCTGAGAAACCATTAGCCCATATTAAAAATATAATTGCTGTCGGTTCGGGCAAGGGTGGGGTAGGCAAATCTACCATTTCAGTGAATTTAGCTTTGGGCTTGCAGGCGTTGGGTGCACGCGTAGGGGTATTGGATGCGGATGTGTATGGACCGAGTATTCCGACGATGTTGGGTTTGCAAGGTAAAAAACCACTCGTTCAAGATGTTTATGGGCAACATAAAATGATGCCGCTCGAAGCTTACGGTATGCAAGTCATGTCAATCGGCAATATTATTGAGCCTGAGCAAGCTGTTGTACTGAGGGGTCCTCGTTTGGCAGCTATTATCAAGCAATTTTTTAATGATGTGTTGTGGTCGGAGTTGGATTATCTCATCGTTGACCTGCCGCCGGGTACGGGCGATGTGCAGTTGTCGCTGGTGCAAACCGTGTCGGTGACAGGTGCTATCATTGTGACAACGCCTCAAGAAGTAGCAGTGATAGATGCTGTGAAAGCGATGAATATGTTTTTGCTGCCGCAAGTCAATGTGCCGATTTTGGGCATTGTTGAAAATATGGCGTGGTTCACTCCTGAAGAATTGCCCGACAATAAATACTATATATTCGGTCAAGGCGGCGGTAAAAGATTAGCAAAAATGGCAGATACGCTGCTTTTAGGTCAAATTCCGATTGTAACAGGTATCCGTGAAGCAGGTGATTTGGGCAAACCAATTATTTTGCACAACGAACCGATTACAAAACGTGCATTTATGGCTGTCGCTGAAAATGTCGCTCGGCAAGTGGCTTTGAGGAATGAAATGGTGCCGCCAACGCAAAAGGTGAATATGCAGATGTGAAAAATGGATATTGAGATATTGAGATATTACGGCAATATCCCAATATCCCAATATCTCAATAATTAAGCTCGAATAGCCTCCACTGGATCCATTTTAGACGCTTGTAAAGCAGGAATAAAACCCGCGAGAACACCTGCAATCACGGCTAAAATAAGCGTTGTCACCATATTACCAAAGGAAATATACATTTCAAAATCGCTGATAGCGGTCATGCCTTTCAAAGCCAACCACACCATCACCAATCCGAAAATGCCACCTACTATACATAAAACGATGGATTCAATCAAAAATTCAAGCAAAATAACCCCCTGGGGCGTAGCGGCAAAGCGGAGAACATCCTGCTCACCAGCGCGCAGTTGGCCGAGCGTGGGGCTGCCACCTTCAACGTAGATCGTGGCGGCGA
>JAYUUR010000453.1:0-3098 GCA_043754475.1 Saprospiraceae bacterium
AGTACCGCAGATTGCTTATTTTTCTTTTTCACAAATTATTTATAGGCAATTTGCGTACTCCTTTTTCATATTATTCTTTTTTGTTAGACAGTAGTTTAAACCATTTTTACAAAATATACTTTTAAGATTTAAACCCTCTCTCACCCGCCCGCCTTTTTCGTATTCACAAACCCCTCAGTCAAAAGGATTTGCAGAACTTTATCGCGGTGATTGCCTTGTATTTGGATTTCATTGTCTTTCACCGTACCGCCGACGCCGCACTTGGTTTTCAGCAATTTTCCAATGGCTTCTAAAGTTTCCACAGTGCCAACAAAGCCGCTGACGATAGTCGCCTCCTTATTGCCTTTCAAGCGATCAAGGTGGATGCGGAGCTTTTGTTGAGCCTTGGGCAAATCTTCTACCCCCTCAGTATTTTCAGCATATTGATACTCAAAATCAGGGTTGGTGGAATAGACTATGCCATCTCTGAGTTTTTTATTTTTCATCACATTTTGTAGATGTTAGATAATTAGATTTTAGACAATAGATAGTTAAAGTGTTGAAATATAACTATTTACACTTTACATTAATTTTGAAGATATTAATTTCAAAAACTCATTGCGAGTTTCCTGACTTTTAAATGCGCCAGTAAAAGCGGAAGTCGTCGTCACTGAGTTTTGCTTCTGCACGCCGCGCATCATCATACACATATGACTCGCTTCTATGACCACCGCAACGCCTAAAGGATTCAGTGTATCTTGAATGCAATCCATAATTTGGCTGGTCAAACGCTCTTGCACTTGCAAACGGCGAGAAAAAACATCTACCACGCGCGGAATTTTACTCAAGCCGACGATATGACCATTGGGAATATAAGCAATATGCGCTTTTCCAAAAAACGGCAGCATGTGGTGTTCGCACATCGAATACAACTCAATGTCTTTCACGATGACCATATTTCTATAATCTTCTTCAAACATTGCCCCCCTCAGTATTTTAGCGGCATCGAGTTCGTAGCCGCCTGTGAGGAATTGCAGAGCTTTGGCAACGCGCTCAGGCGTTTTGAGTAAACCGTCGCGCTCAGGGTCTTCTCCAAGTTTTCCGAGTATGTCGCGGTAATGTGCTGCAAGGTCGAGGGTTAAAACCTCATTGTACTTGTCAATTTTCATATAGCGTGTTATGTATTAAGGAAATTTTCACTCACCGAAGTATTCCGCATAAATGGTTTCAGTCTCTATCAATTTAACTCTGTGTAGTCGCACACCTTCTTCAAGATGCGGCTCAAGTTGTTGCCAAATAAGCATGACCAAATTTTCAGTGGTGGGTTGTAGGTTTTCAGGTATGAAATCTACATCCAAATTAAGGTTAGAATGGTCGAGTTTATCCGTTACAAATTCACGAATCAAGCCGCTCAATTTTTTAGCATCCATGACAAAACCCGTCTGTGGATTCGGTTTTCCTTTAACAGTGACGTGGAGATAATAGTTGTGACCATGCCAATTTTTATTGGCGCATTTACCGAATACGGCAAAATTTTGTTCTTCGCTCCATTCGCGCACCCAGAGCTTGTGCGCCGCATTGAAGCGTTCTACGCGGGTTAGATGTACCATCAGTTTGTTTTAATTTTTTAGACGCAGGAACTACGACTGCGTATTTTTTTTTAAATGGAAATTAGAGAAATAGACATTAGATGTTAGATAGAGACACCTTATATTTATTCATCTTATCACCCCCTCAGTAAAATATGGGTAATGGGTAATTTGTAATGGGTAATATTACCAATTGCTGATTACCCATTACCCATATTTTACTGAGGGAGCGCAAAGTTATGGGTTTTTAGACATTTTTAATAAAAATCCCTTGAAAAATACTGGAGGAAATGAAAGTTGAGTGCTTTTTTTTAGATGTTTTCCCCCAACCCCGTAGGGGGAGCCATTTGGAAGTAGTTGAAAATTCACTCTTTTAATTTATTTCTGACATTTCAATAAGGTAGAAAAAGCTTATGTTCATTTTATTTCAAATGGCTCCCCCTTGGGGGTTGGGGGGCAAACGTCAAAGGAAATTCCCAATTCTAAAACCCTAATTCCTAATTTTTAATTCCTAATTTCAAAACTTCATCCAACCTTTTTTTAATAATCGCCGACCATATATCATAGCCTTTTTGATTTTGATGCAGTTGGTCAGCTATAAAAAGCTCGCCGCGCGGTTTGCCCTCAGCATCCAAATAAGCGGCAGCGGTTTCAATAAAATACACATTTTTCATCTTTTGGCTCATATTTTTAAGCAATTCATTGGCTTGTTTGGCTTGCGTCCAAACTTTCCAACGTGAATTGGTAGGGGTGATTTCAATTAAAAAAACAGGTTTATCGGGTTTGATAGTCCTTACTTTTTTAATCGTCTCTTTCACAATAGCGGTGAGTTCTTCGGGCGTTCGGTCATTATTGCTGCCTGTAATATCGTTGGCAAAAAACATTACCAAAGCCCTGAAATCATGCGACTTGACGAGTCTTTCAATATAAAAAATATTGTCAGAAAATTTAGAACCACCGTATCCACGCTGAATGACAGGGTAGGGCTGCATATCCGTTTCGATATTTTTCCAAAGGCGAACGCTTGAGCTGCCAACGAAAAGTATGGCATTTTGAGGGTCTGTTTCAGCTTTGTCTTTGGCTTCTAATTGCTGAATTTCCTTTTCCCAAACTTTGGAGGCTTCCTGATATTTTGACATATCAATTGCCTTTGAGCAACTGGCAAGACTGATGATTAAAAAAGCGAAAAGCGCGAATTTTGTTAAAGAAACATGAAATAATGACTTCATTAGGAGGATACAGTTAAGATTATATTAAAATGATTTTTCTATTTAAACCTAAAATGTAAAACTACGTCAAAATAAGCGTTCGACAAAACGGACACATTTTTTTAAAATAAAGTTTAAGGTGATTAATTTTGGATGAAACATGTAAAGTCTTTTTAGATTTTCCAGGTTTTTTTATAATATTTTTGTAATTATTTAGCACTGCCGTAGGGTTTTCTTATAAAAAAAATTCGTGAGCTAAAATCTTAATTTTGTGTACCAAAACTTAATTAAGATGAAAGAATTAGCCCACGAAGCTGTGCAA
>JAYUUR010000454.1:0-3090 GCA_043754475.1 Saprospiraceae bacterium
AATCGTCGCTGCCTTCGCAGGGACGAAGCAACCCATTTGAGCCATGAGGCAAATCAAAGCCGTCTGCCGCAAAAGAGCAGATTTACCTGCCATATTTGGACCTGTAATCATAAGGATTTGTTGCTCTTCGGTGTCCAAATAAACATCGTTTGGCACATAACTTTCACCAAGCGGCAATTGCTGTTCAATAACCGCATGGCGACCTTCGCGGATGTCCAAATCATACCCCTCAGTCAAAACGGGTTTTGAGTAATTATTTTTAATGGAAACACTCGCAAAGGAATTGAGGCAATCCAAAACAGCAATAACATTGGCATTTTGTTGTATAGGCTGAATAAAATCCAAGAGCGAACCGACCAGTGTTTGGAAAATACGCTCCTCAATCGCCATTATTTTTTCTTCTGCACCGAGTATTTTTTCCTCTAAAACTTTCAGTTCGGGCGTGATATAGCGTTCAGCATTCGCGAGCGTTTGTTTGCGAATCCAATCTTTTGGAATCTCTATATTTTTATATTTAGCAGTCACTTCCAAAAAGTAGCCGAAGACATTATTGAAACCGATTTTCAAACTCGTGATACCCGTTTTTTCTATCTCTTTCTGTTGAATATCAATGAGTAACGATTGAGCATTTCTAACTATATTTCTCAAATCATCCAAGTCTGCATCGCATCCGTCGGCTATCACGCCGCCCTTTGTGAGGTTGACAGGCGGTTCATTTATAAGTGTTTTTTCGATGTCTTCGCGCATGGTTTTGCATGGATTCAGAGTGTCCGCCATTTTTACAAGGTGGTCGTTTGTTCCTCGCAATGACAGTTGGATGGGTTCAATTGTACCCAATGCTTTTGCGAGTTGACGGACTTCGCGCGGGTTAATTTTCCCCAACGGTACTTTTGAAATCAAGCGTTCTAAATCGCCAATTTTTTTGATATAAGATTCGATTTCACTTTTAAAGCCTTGATTATCAATGAAATAGCTCACGCTTTCAAGACGTTGCTCAATAGCAATTTGGTTTTTCAAAGGCAACACAATCCATTTTTTCAAAAGCCTTGCACCCATCGGCGAGATGGTTTTATCTAAAATATCGAGCAGCGATTTACCCGTTTCATGGTTCGTTGATATCAATTCAAGATTGCGAATCGTGAAGCGATCGAGCCAAACATATTTATCTACGATGAGCCTTGAAATATGGTTGATGTGCTTCAAATTAGACTTTTCAGTCGTTGCCAAATAATGCAAAGCCGCTCCTGCTGCTGTTTGAGCCAAGTCCATTTCTTCGATGCCAAAACCCTTTAAAGATTTAGTTTGAAAATGCTCCAACAGTTTTTCACGACCATAATCTTGTTGAAAAATCCATTCATCGAGGGCATAGGTGTAGTATTTATCGCCAAATTTCTCTATAAATTCCTTAGAAATGCTTTTCGGGAAAACGATTTCAGCGGGCGTAAAAGTCTGTAAAATTTTATCTAAATATGCCCAATCCCCCTCAGTAACGAGCAATTCGCCCGTCGAAATATCCAATAATGCAATGCCCGTATCTTGTCTTTTTACCACTATAACAGCGAGGTAATTATTGCGCTTTTGGTCGAGTAATTTATCGTCGCTGGTCACGCCAGGTGTAATGATTTCCGTCACGCCTCGCCTGACAACTCTACCTGCAACGGGCTTTTCCAACTGCTCACAAATTGCCACGCGATAGCCCGCCCGCACGAGTTTAGGCAAGTAAACATCCAGCGAATGATAAGGAAAACCAGCCAATTCTACATCATTTCCTCCATTATTGCGGCTTGTGAGCACAATCCCGAGTACGTGCGAAGTCGTGACTGCGTCCTCTCCAAAAGTCTCATAAAAATCACCCACGCGAAAGAGCAACAGCGCATCAGGATACTTCGCTTTGGCTTGATTGTATTGCTGCATCAAAGGCGTGACAATTGGATTGCCTTGATTAGAATTGGATTTGGAGGAAGGTCTTGCCATAGTTTTGTTTAAAATTGAGCCACGAATTTTTGAGTTACGAATTTTTATACTGAGGGGGTGGTGTTAAAAAGCAAAGTTAGTTTTTAAAGCGTTTTGTTGAGCTATGGATTGGTTTTTTTAAATAAAAAGCCCTTGTTGTATTGGAACAAGGGCTTTTTGATGGAAAATACTGAGGGGGTCAATTGTCGAAATCAAGAGATAATTTGATAGTGCCGCCTAAGCCTTTTTGTATAATACGCATAAGAGTGGACAGGCGAATATCCGAAGCATTGTTTTCAATTCTTGAAATATAGGATTTAGAAGTCCCACTCCTTTGAGCCAACTCTTCCTGCGTCATATTTCTTTTTTTTCGAGCTTCTTCTATCATAACGCCTATTTTAAAAGACTCATATGCCTCTTCATAAGCCTCACGTTCAGTTGTGCCGCGTGTACCGTACTTGTTTTCAAGCAATTGTTCGAATGTGGTGATATTATTTTTCATTGAAATATTCCTCCATTATTTTTAGTGCTAAATCAATTTCTTGTTTAGGTGTTTTTTGAGATTTTTTCTGAAATCCATTACCTAAAACTACAATATTCCCTTTATCAAAAAAAGAAAAAATCCTGTAAATATTGCCGCCTACTTGTACTCTTATCTCGTACAAGCCTTTTGTGCCTTCCATATGTTTAAAATATTTCTCAGGGATACGGTCTAAATCTCGTATTAACCCCAAAGTCCATTCTATCTTTTGTTGAACTTCGTTGGTTTGCTCTTCATAAAAATCAAAAAAATAGCGTTTGTAAATTTTAAGTTCTCTCATGATAATTAGTACAAAGTTAACTGATTAGATAACAAATGTAAAATAAATTTCTAAAACAAGCAATAATCTAATAATATTTTGAAAAAAATCAAAGTTTAGAAACATCCTCAATTGTAATCGTCATCAATTCTTCGTTCGTAATTTCAGATTTAATTCCTAAACGAGACATTTGATTTATTTCAATTTTTTCAAAAATATTTCTTACGCCCCTTGCATTACCAAAACTTTGAGGGTCATTTGCTTTTTTTAAATCAATTAATTCTTTAACTTTATCTAAAACACCCTCAGAAATAATATATCCCTTACTTTCACACAT
>JAYUUR010000455.1:0-9233 GCA_043754475.1 Saprospiraceae bacterium
CCAAACGGGACAAATGATCATGCGGATTCGTACCTGATTGATTTTCAATAAAATACATCGGTTTCAAAGTTTTGCCAATATCATGATATAAAGCCGCCACTTTCACCAATAAATCATTCGCTCCAATGGCTTTTGCAGCCGATTCTGAAAGATTGGCTACCTGCAATGAATGTTGCAAAGTGCCAGGCGCATTCATGGATAATTCTTTCAACAGCGGATGATTCAAATCGCTCAATTCAGCTAAAGAAATGCTTGAAGTAAAACCAAAAAAACCGCCCATCAAAGGAATCAATGGATACGCCAGAAGGGTTAAAAAACCATTCAAAGACAGCCAAATCAAGACCGTCCAATTGATATTCGAAATACTACTTTCTTCAATCAACGATAAACCGATAAATCCTAAAACATAAATGACAAAAACAGTAAAAATATTTTTAAAAAAATTGCCCCAATAACGGGTATCAAATTGCGAAAAAGCCACTACCAAGCCCGCAAGGGTTTGTAAAAAAATAAATTCATAACCCGGTGCGGTTATCAAACCCACTATCAACACTATAATAATATGTGTAACAAATGCCAATTCACGACTGTGAAAGTTTTTGATGACAATAGGCGCAATACAAAACGGCACCATATAAGGATTCAAAACATCCGAAACCCGAATGCCATACATCAAATAAGTGAATAATATGACCCATGACAAGAGAAAAACTATCCATCTAAGTTTGATAAAAACCGATGAGTTATTATTTTTTAAATAAAATAAATACAGCAATAAAACCAATGCACAGAGCAATCCATAACCAATCGAAATCAAATAATACTTCTGACTTGAAAAATAATCGGATTCATATTGTTCTTTGTAGGAAAACAGTTTTTGATAAACGCCTTGCGTAATAATGCCGCCTTTGGGCACTATCAATTCACCACTTTTGACCATGCCGCGCGAGGTGGTAATTTTTTCAAATTCCTGTTGTTTAAATTCCTTCGTTTTGTCGGCATTGTATTCCAAATTGGGAGACAGCAAAGGCTCTAAAAGGAACAGCAAAAACTCAGGTTCTTTCAAGCGGGCATAAGGCAGTGAATCACCGAGCCATTGCTTGGCTTTTTCGAGGGTGAGGATATTTTGCAGGGTTTGCTTTTCAGTCACGTTACCCCTCAGTATATTAATGACAAACTCCTTATCTTTTTTTATGAGAAAAGAATCTTGCTTTAGAATGCCTTTGCTAAATAGTTTTTCAAGCACATAATTGCCATAATTGAGATACCCCTCAGTAGTTTTAGCCACATCGGCATATTGAGTGCGATTGCGTTTGAGTTGAGCATCAAAAGATTGTGCAAAATCCTTTTTTTTATCTTTAATAACCTCTAAATCAATCTCATAAAAAGGAGAAAAATCCCGCTCACTCGCGATGCGGTCTTCGTTGATTTCCTGTTGCGTTTTTTTAATGGCAAAATCAAAATTGGCGAACAAATCATCGTAAAGCCAAGTCTGCCCAAGAGCAAAACGGTACTTGAATTTTGCATTGGTCGGAAACAGAAAAGCCAAAGCCGCTATGACACCCAATACCACCAAATATTTTGTAAAATTTGGAATCCGTTGAAATATTTTATCAAATATTTTACTCATTTAAAAAACATTGATTGCCATTGATTTATATAAAAATGCTATAATGAAAATTACTTGTAAAAATGCGAAATAATAACAAAGATACTGTCCCCAAGGGATTCCTTTAGAAAGGGAAGCATATTTTAAATAAATAAAGATTGCAAATTTGATGAGTATAAACTAATTTTATATTCCCAAACAGCATTAATTGAATAATTTTCACGTATCTCCCCATTTTTTTTTCAAAAGACAGAATAATGTTTCGTAGAAATACCGTAACTTCGTAGGTATATTTTTTTATTTAAAACAAACAAACAGTGTACAACGCTATAATTTCTAATCTGAAAATCCACAAACACATGAGAAAATTCACGTTATTGACGGCTATTATTGCCCTCAGTTTTTCCGCTATCTCCCAGAATATTTACATTCAATTTGATGCTCAATGCATGGATAAATTGGAATACCGATTCGTTCAACCCGAAGCCAATAACATGCCTTATACAGCCTATCGTTTAAATAAAAACGAGAATGAAAAACTGTATTTTGAAACTGGTATCGAGAGCGTCATGATTAAAAAAACAATACCGGGCAAGCTCATCCCTTGCAACCAAACCGATATTGATAAAAACGATATTGCCGATATCAATAAAGGTAAAAAGCGGATTTATATCTGTAAAAAACTGGATAGCGGTTGGGCTATATTGCCTGTCGGAACAGCCTCCTACATGTATTTCTCTAATAACTTCTTGACTTTTCAAGGTCCTGACTACGATTTCAAGGCTGACTTTAGTCAACCCCTCAGTACAAACAACCTTTCGGATAATTTTGAAGAGTCTATGTCTGCTATTTTTTATGCAGGTCAGATAGATGCTTGTACTCAAAATGCGGCTGTTTTTTCTAAATCGCCAAATGAAACTTGTAAAGATGAATCGGTGATTTCTATTTTACCTTCTGTTGGTTTGATTCAGGATAAAAGTTCAAGCGGACAGACGTTTGAACTGATGACTATTAATGGGATGCTTGTTTGCGATTATCTCATTCAAGGCACGGCTCCGACCAAACTTGCCACGAGCGAGCCTCAACCAGAGTCTATCCCCACCCAATATTCATCGCCTATGGTTAGGCAGAATATTGAAATTATAACGGATGCTTTTGGAGAAGAAAAAACAGAAGAAACAACTTCGATTCCTAACAATGATGTTGTCTCTACAAAAAATATTGATGAAACGCCTAAAATCAACTGCAATCTTGAAGCAAATGAGGGTGAACACCTTGTGGCTGAAGGCGAAAGCCTTTACGGCATTGCCAGACGTTATGGTTTGACAGTCAATAATGTACGCTCTTGGAATGAGTTGACAACGGATAATATTTTCCCTTGCACCATTATAAAAATTACTGCTCCTCCCATAGCCGAGCAGCCGAGCATGACAGTCGCCCGCACCAATGATGTGCCGATGAATTATAATGAAATAGCTAAACCAGAGCCTATTGTTGAAACAGTAGCACATCAAGAGGCAGTTTCTACTAAAATTAATTGTAATGTAGATGCCAACGAAGGCGAGCACGTCATTCAGCAAGGCGAAAGCCTGTATGCTATTGCTCGAAAATACAATTTAAAAGTGGATCAGCTCCGTTCTTGGAATGATTTGCAAAGTGATAAAATTTTGCCTTGTTCTAAACTTCTTATAACAGCTCCTGTGGTTCAAACCAAAGCCGTTGAAGATGTGCCCAAGCAATATTCAGTGGTTGTAAAACCTAAAACAGTGGCTAAAGCTAAAACTGTTGTAGCAGCAAAAAGTGTTAAGGCTAAAACAAAAGCAGTCGCTAAAGCACCTACAAAAACAGCCGTAAAAACAACAGCCAAGAAAACAGAGGAAATCGCTTATGTCAAAAAAGAAAGCTGTTTACACATTGTAAGAGAAGGTGAAACGCTGGAAAGTGTTGCTAAAGAGTGGGGCATTGCGGCTACAGATTTGCGTCAATTCAATAATTTGAGTTCAAAAGATAAGGTGTTGGCAGGTCAAGTTCTGAGAATGCAAAGCAAGCCATGTTTTGTAGAAGATGAATTGCCTGAAAATTATGGTATTGTAGCCAAACCGAAATCTACAGTTTTGAAGAAAGAAGAAGTTGTTCCGCAAAATTACAGCGTGGTTATCAAGCCTAAAACTGATAATGAATCCACATTTGCTTCAAAATCAGTAAAAAAGGAGGAAGAAATACCACATTCATACACTACAGTAGTGATGCCTAAGCCGATAAAAGTGAAAGATAATGAGGGGGTAGAGGTGACTAATAAAAGCCCTGAAAATAGAACGCGTAAATACCACGTTGTCAAATCAGAGGAAACTCTAATTTCCATTGCTAAAGCATATGGCATCTCGATTGAAAAATTGCGGTCGCTCAATAAATTGGAATCGAATGAATTGAT
Organism: Saprospiraceae bacterium; assembly: GCA_043754475.1. GTDB lineage: Bacteria > Bacteroidota > Bacteroidia > Chitinophagales > Saprospiraceae > JAAFJT01. The sequence continues at coordinate 4,041 of JAYUUR010000455.1, forward strand.
TATCCCGAATCAGCTTTTGATTCTGGAATAGAAATAATGGTTTACAAAAAATGTTCTCAAAATGGGTGTCTCGATTATATTCGATGACACCCTTTTTTAAAATCAAGAGAATAATATTTCTATACCCCCTCAGTATAAACCCTTGAAAATCAATACTTTGACGCCCATTCAACTAATTTTTTTTATTTTTTTAAAAAAACTAAAGCAAAAGTTTGGACAAGTAATCTATAATCATCTATATTTGCACCGCAATCACAAATGAGTGATTGTTGAAGTGAAATAATAAGCGGAAGTAGCTCAGTTGGTAGAGCACGACCTTGCCAAGGTCGGGGTCGCGAGTTCGAGTCTCGTTTTCCGCTCAGCTTCCATAAAAGCTAAAAAGCCATCCGAAAATGATGGTTTTTTTTTGCTCGCAAACATTGATTTTATATCTTTGTCGGCGGATGCCCTGGTGGTGAAATGGTAGACACGCAGGACTTAAAATCCTGTTAGCAGCAATGCTAGTGCGGGTTCAAGTCCCGCCCGGGGTACAAATTAGTAGAAAAAAAAGTGTTGCAGAGTAAACTCTGTCAACACTTTTTTTTATGGTAAGATAGCCGACACCAACTGCTCACTATGCAAAACCACATATGACAATCCCACAATCAAAGTCGGTATCAAAATCCATTGCAAAACAAATATCAAAGTCAATAAAATCATCGGAGAGACAGGCAGTGTGAGCCAAAACCATTCGGTCTTTCCGCTCCCGTGCATGCGCGCACTGAGGGGGCTATAAACGCCGTGTAAAAACTGTTCGATGCGCTGTGCGAAGAAAACTTTTACTGAGAATATTTCATAAGTGCTGCCTTTTAAGGAGCTGTTGATGCTGCGCGTTCGGTTCTCAATATTTCTTGCTATACCGATTTTATAGCGGAATAAATAGCGCGTATTGCCTAAAATATAGATGTAGCGATAATCTAATTTTGATACAATCGGCAGTGCGGTATGCCTTTTAATTTTTCCCATAGTTAGATAGAGTTTTATATTTAAGACTCTTCAAAAACCATGACAAGTCGGGGCACATTGCAAAGTGCTTTTGTTGTTTTATAAATAAAAAAATGCGTATAATTTTGATTGTCAAAATTATACGCATTTTTTATTGAATAAATTAAAAAAAATAAAGAAGCATATACCCCTCCTGCCACGCTCCACTCGCAGTGACAATTGCGTTTAGAGGTGATTTTTAATCTAAATTAAAGTCAATAATGACAATCCGACGCCAGCCGCAATAGCCCCCATTTTCTGCCAACTGATTTTATGCTCGTCAGTGCTGTCTATTTCAAATAAAATAGTCGTTGAAATATGCAATAATGAGCCGATGACAACGGCAATTATTTTCTTCAAAACATCCGCTTCAAAATGAAAAAATTGTGTGACAAATGCGCCCGCAGGCGACATGGTTGCAAATATGAAGATGCAGATGATGACAAACCGTTTTTCAAAACCACTCATCAATAACAGCAAAGCCAAAGCAAAAGCCTCAGGGGCTTTGTGCATCATCACGCCATAAAAAAGATGCTCATGGTGATGCTCCGTTGGGAGACCAATCGTGTGCAAATCGCCATAAATACTGAGGGGTAGCCCTTCGATAAAAGCATGAACAGAAAGCCCCAACATGACTTGAAAAGCGAACGCAGGGCGGCTTGTATGATGGTGGTCGTGTATATGCCCATGCTCGACTCCCAATGATAAACGCTCTAAAAACAACTGTATAAAAAAGCCAACTAAAACCCAAATGCCAATAGTCTGGACACCGCCTGAATAAGCATCGGGAATCAAATGTAAAACAATAATGCCTAATATATAAGCCCCTACAAATGAAAGAATTAGCTGCAAAAATCGCCGATTATGACTTTTGAAATAAAAGGCTAATATGCCGCCAAGCAACACTGCCGTGAAAAGAAATATGTATTGAATTAAGCTCATTTTTTTGATGATACATATCCGATACTTTTAAAGTATCCGATATGTGTTTTCTAATTTTTTATATAAAAATGCTATCCCCCAACCTATAAAACTGCCTAAAATACCACCGCACAATACATCCAAAGGATAATGTATACCGACATAAATTTGCCCCAAAGCAATGGAACTTGCCCAAGCAATTAATGCCCATTTCAACCATTTTTTTCTATTGGCAAAAGTGAAAATGACAAAGACTGCGACTGCAAAATGGTTGGTGGCATGAGAGGAAGGAAAGCTATATCCGCTGCCACAATGGACCAATAATTTGACCTGCGTTTTCAATTGAACATCATTACAAGGTCGAGCGCGTTCGACTGATTTTTTAATGATTTTGCTGCTTACGGTATCTGAAACTGTAACCGTCAATGCCAATGCCAATAGATAAATCCATCCTTTTTTACCGAACTTTTCAACAATATAGGTTACAAAAAAAGCATAAAGCGGTATCCAAAAATACATACTTCTCCAATACGGCATCAAGTTGTTGAAAAATGCAGTATGGCAATTATTATTGATAAAAAAGAAAAGCTGTTGATCAAAATGGATAATTGAATTCATTGGTGTATTGCCTTGATAATCAAACGATTAGAGGTTTTTTCATCGAAAGGATTGAGTTGATAATCGCCGAATTTTTCTATGATTTTTAAACCCGCCTTTTCAAAAAGTGTTTCAAATTCGATGAGTGAAAACAGCCTCACTTTCTCTTGAAAATGGTAATGTTTTTCATAGGCTTCAAATTCGATAGTTTTGAAAATATGCCCTTTTTCAATATGCTTTTGAATGTGAAAATTAATGCCACCTGTCTCTTGATGATAATCGGGATTCATTGTTGAGCGTACCCATTCCGAATTAAAATAATCTAAAATAAATATGCCATTCGCCTTCAATCCATTGCGTACATTTTTCAAAGCTACAAGATTATCTTCTTCTTTATCAAAATAGCCGAAGCTGGTAAAAATATTTAAAATAAAATCGAAGTAATTGATTCTGAATGGTTTACGCATATCATGTTCAAAGAATGTCAAATTTTCCTTTTCAAATTGGGATGCGTATTTAATGCTTTTATGCGCCAAATCAATGCCCGTCACATCAAATCCTTTGGATGCCATGTATCGGCTGTGTCGCCCTTTGCCACATGCCAAATCCAAAACACTGAGTTGAGCCTTTTCAGCGTCGGTATACTGAGGGGTCAAATGCGCCAATAAAATATCGAGGAATTTTTTAGCATCCTGCTCATTGTGTTTTTGGTAAAGTATATGGTAATAAGGCGAGTCGAACCAATTAGCAAACCATTCTTTTCTCATCATAAATACAGATTTTTATAGGTAATGGGTGATAGGTGATAGGTGATGTGTATACTATATCACCTATTGCCCATCACCCATCACTCATATTTATGGAAACACGCCCATATTTTCATAGTCGCTGCCTACTTTTTTTATAGCAACCACGAAAGCGGCTGAGCGCATATCGACAATTTGTGGATTTTGTACCCATTTTTCACGGATAGCATGATACGCCGAAATCATCGTTTCTTCCAAACCAGAGCGCACTAAATCAATTTCGTTGGGTCCCGTCACCAAGACTGCGCGGTCGCGTTCACTCACCGTTTTGCCTGTATAGGTTTCGATGGCAGCGACCAAATTATAGTTGGCATTGAGTTCAAAACGCTTATTTAAACGACCAAAACGCACGTGTGAAAGGTTTTTCAACCATTCAAAATATGACACCGTCACACCACCTGCATTGATGTACATATCAGGAATAATCCACACGCCTTTGTTCGCCAAATATTCGTTGGCATCTGCATCAATGGGTCCATTGGCTGCTTCGGCAATGATTTTGGCTTTAATGCGCGCAGCGTTTTCCATCGTGATTTGATTCTCTAAAGCTGCCGGAATCAATATATCACATTCCAATTCCAAACCCTCCATCCGATTACTGAGGGGGGTAGCATCTGGGAAGTTCATAATTGTGCCCGTTTCTTTCCGATGATTCATAAGTGCTTGAATATCAATGCCTTTTGGGTTGTGGATTGAACCTTCATACTCCACAATACCTATGATTTTAGCATCGCCTTCTTGCTGCGAAATTAAACCCGTGAAGCTGCCTACATTACCCAAACCTTGAATGACGATAGTCTTTCCAGCAATACCTTTTGTCATACCCAGTTTTTTCATGTCTTCTTCAATGCCGACTGCTTCGCGAATACCGTAATAAACGCCGCGCCCAGTGGCTTCAGTTCGACCTTGAATACCGTTCATGTTCACAGGCTTACCCGTTACGCAAGCGATTCCGTCCAATTCACCATGCCGTAGGGTGGTGTAGGTGTCCATAATCCAAGCCATTTCGCGCGCGCCCGTACCATAGTCAGGTGCAGGAACATCTACGCCCGGACCAATCATGTTCCGATTGATGAGCTCAGAAGTGTAGCGGCGAGTGATGCGCTCCAATTGGTCAACCGAATATTTTTTAGGGTCAATTTTGATACCCCCTTTTGCGCCGCCGAAAGGCACATCAACCAGCGCACATTTGTAGGTCATCAAGGCAGCAAGTGCCATGACTTCCTCTTGATCCACATCCATCGAATAGCGAATACCCCCTTTCGTCGGCATCCGATGATGGCTGTGTTGCGCCCGATAGGCTTCAATAACTTCAATATCATCGCCTACCCGTACAGGGAAACGCATCCGAAGGACGGTGTTACAGGCTCTGATTTGATCCAGCAAACCCTTAGGTAAGCCAGTGTGAGACGCCGCTTTTGCAAAGTTGCGATTAACACTTTCAAAGAATTGATTACTCATTTTTTTTAATTTGATTTTCTAATTTGGTTAGCTTTCTGTCTAAATTTATTAAAAATGCAATGATGCCGATGAATATAATGATGATGACGCCGATGACGACGTATATCATGCCGATGTTACGCATAAAATCACCGCCCTGGTTTTGTGCATTGAGTATATTAAGCGATAATAAAATAAAACAATTTATAAGGAGAATCGATTTTTTCATGGTAAAAGAAATTTTATAATTATTTTTAATTTTAAATGATTAATTTGAAAAATAAAGATTCACTTTTATTCAAATTTGCCCCCAACCCCCAAGGGGGAGCCGTTTGGAAGTACTCAAAATTGGTTGTTTTATATTGATAATTTTTAAAAAACTTAGCAATATTTAATCATTATAGCA
>JAYUUR010000456.1:0-9215 GCA_043754475.1 Saprospiraceae bacterium
TTTAAATGGTGCTTTAATTAGCCCCCTCAGTATTGTAGGCTATACAGGCAATGCGACGATTACGGTAGATGGTTCAAACAATATCGTTTATACACCTGAGTTGGATTTCTGTGGTGGCAATGAATTATTCGGCTATAAAATATGCACTGTGAATGGTTGCGATACAGGTTGGGTGTTTGTTACCATTAATTGTCCTCCGGCTTTAAAACCGGACGCTGTAAATGATGTAGCGACGACCACTAAAAATACATTGGTCGTGATTGATGTTCCATTCAATGATGTACCCAATGGTACTTTAACGAGAACCACTAATATTGTGAAAGCGCCTTCAAATGGTACGGCAAATGTCAATTTTACAAATAAAATAGTCTATACGCCAGCCTTAGATTTCTGCGGCGGCAATGATACGATGACTTATGAAATATGCAATGCCGCCGGTTGCGATACGGCGACAGTCGTTATAACTGTGAATTGCCCTGCCCCTATTTTATATCCAATAGCAGTAGATGATGAGGTGACGACCACTAAAAATAATGGTATTGTCATCAATGCTTTATTGAATGATACTTTAAATGGTGTTTTAATTAGACCCCTCAGTATTTTCAATTATACAGGCAGTGCAACGGTTTCAGTAGATGGTTCAAACAATATCGTTTACATTCCGGCAGTCAATTTCTGCGGCGGCAATGATACTGTCATGTATGAAATATGCACCGCTACAGGTTGTGATACAGGTTGGGCTTTCATCACTATTAATTGCCCGCCTATTGTCTACCCGATTGCAATGAATGATGCGGTTTCTACCTTGAAAAATGCGAGTATTACGATTAATGCTTTATCAAATGATACAATTAATGGTGGATTAAAACAAAACATTCAGATTATTCAAAACCCAACTAAAGGGGCAGCGAGTGTCAATGGCTTCAACTATATCGTCTATAATCCGCAATCAAATTTCTGCGGCGGTCAAGATTCTTTGAGCTATGAAATATGCAATGCGAATGGTTGCGATACAGCATGGGTTTATATTACTATCAATTGCCCTCCTCTTTTATTGCCAATTGCCAATAATGATGCTGTTTCAACTTTAAAAAATGCGAGTATTACGATTAATGCTTTAGCGAATGACAATACAAACGGTGCTTTGATTAGCCCCCTCAGTATTGTAACGAGTCCGAGCAAAGGAACGGCTTCAGTGGATGGTTCAAATAGAATAGTTTATACGCCGCAACCAGATTTCTGCGGTGACAATGATACGTTGACTTATAAAATATGCAACGCTGATGGTTGTGCTACGGCGACAGTGATTGTGACTATTAATTGTCCAATTATAGCACCTATTGCTGTGGATGATGCTATTTCTCTTGATAAAAATACATTTAAACTGTTTAAACCAACAGTCAATGATACTTTAAATGGCTCATTATTCGCTGTCAATATCATCACTTCGCCTTCAAATGGTGCAATTGGTTTTATCAGTATTGACTCATTAATTTTTACGCCATTTATTGGTTTCTGCGGAAAAGACACGATTACATACAGCGTGTGCAATCAAGGTCGCTTATGCGATACGGCTACCATCATAGCTACCATCAACTGTACAGATACGATTGGCAATAACCAACGCCCTGTGGCAGTGGATGATGCGCTGTCCACTTTGAAAAATACACCTATTAATATAGCAGTGATTGCGAACGATACGGTGAATGGTGCTTTGAACCAACCCCTCAGTATTTCGGGCAATCCTAAAAATGGAACGGCAGTTGTAAACGGTAATCAAATTACCTACACGCCTGCCTTAGATTTCTGCGGCGGCAATGATACCTTGAGCTACGTGATTTGCAATGCGAATGGTTGCGATACAGGTTGGGCATTTATTACAGTCAATTGTACAGGCGGTAATAATAATGCTAACCAACCAATTGCTTTAGATGACAATGTTTCGACAGGTAGAAACACACCATTTATTTTCCAACCGACTAAAAACGATACGATTAATGGCACTTTAGCCTCTTTGAATATTGTTGCCACTTCAAAACATGGCACGTTAGCATTTGCTGGGATTGATTCATTGGTTTATTATCCGCAAGCTGGTTATTGTGGCAATGATACCATTGTTTACAGCATTTGTAATCAACTTTCATTATGCGATACAGCGACAATTTTCATCAATATTACCTGCGATACAGTGCCTACGGGCAACGGTAAATTGCCAATTGCTGTTGATGATTTGGCAACAACTTTAAAAAATACATCAGTCAATATTGCAGTTTTGACCAATGACACCATCAACGGCGGTTTGACAAGACCCCTCAGTATAATGGGCAATCCAAGCAAAGGAATGGCTATTGTTTCAGCGAATGACATCGTATATACGCCTCAAACAGGTTTCTGCGGTGGCACTGATACAGTGAGTTATGAAATATGCAATGCCAACGGTTGCGATACGGGCTGGGTATTTATTACAGTTAATTGCCCTGTAATTATTTTGAAACCAGATGCCGTGAATGATTTGGTGACGACGACTAAAAATACACAAGTGGTGGTTGATGTTTTAGCCAATGATACTAAAAACGGTACTTTAACGAGAACCACTAATATTATCAGACAACCAAGCAAAGGCACTGCCATTGTCAATTTCTCTAATAAAATCGTCTATATTCCTCAAGCGGGCTTCTGCGGTGGCAAGGATACTTTGACTTATGAAATATGCAATGCGGATGGTTGCGATACGGCTTTAGTTATCATTGATATTCAATGCGTTGGCAGTAATCCGGATGCTATTGATGATGTGGCAACCGTTAATAAAAATGTCAGCACGACATTGAGTGTTTTATCAAACGATGCTGTCAACGGCACTTTGAGCAAACCCCTCAGTATTTTGACTCAACCGACTAATGGAACGGCTACTGTAGATGCCAATAATAATATCAGCTACACACCAACCGCTAATTTCTGCGGAGCGAATGATACATTGACTTATGAAATTTGTAATAATAATGGTTGTGATACGGCTCGATTAATCATCACTGTTTCATGTCCTATTATTGTGAATCGCCCTAATGCGGTGGATGATTTTATTTCTACATTTAAAAATACAAAAGTCAATATTGATGCCTTGACAAATGATCAATTGAACGGTGTTTTGGACAGAATTTCTATCATTAATGCGCCTAAACATGGTGTTGCCAGCATTAATGGTTTGAAAATCAAATATCAACCTGATAGTACATTCTGCGGCTCAAACGATACATTGAGCTACTCAATTTGTACTTCAAACGGTTGCGATACGGCTCAAATCATTGTTTCAGTGACTTGTGATATTGTCAGTAATACACCGCCTGATGCAGTAGATGATGCCAGAAGTACGATTCAAGGTCGCTCATTGACAATGGTTGTTTTGGCGAATGATTTATTGCATGGAGCAGCTTTGGACTCTGCTAAAATCATTCAAGCACCTCGCAATGGTAATGCCCGTTTTGATGCTTTTGGCAATATTTTTTATATCCCAAATGCTAATTTCTGCGGTGGCAACGATACGCTGACTTATCAAATTTGTACGCAATATGGTTGCGATACGGCTCAAGTGGTCATTACTGTTACCTGCGATTCGTTATTCAATGTGTTACCAATTGCTACGATTGATAATGCAGCGACGGCTCGCGGTATCTCTATCATCATTCCAGTCTTGCAAAATGATACATTAAATGGTGCGGATACTTTCAGAATCATCACTTTTGGAAAACATGGTTCAGCAGTTTTCAATAATAACAACAACATCGTTTATCAGCCGGATTCTATTTTCTGTAATGGAAAAGATACTTTGGTCTATCAAATTTGCAATATCGCAGGATGCGCTACGGCAAAGGTGATTATTAATGTAACATGTGATTCTATTGCGAAATTGATTCCGATTGCCAATGCTGATACGGCTTCAACGAATTCAAATGAACCCATAATGATTGATATTACAAGCAACGATACACTGAGGGGTGCGAATAAACCGGTCATTGTGGGTGAACCTAAAAAAGGCATCGTGACTATTACTGGTGATAACAAAGCCCTGTATATTCCCAACACGGATGCATTCGGTAGAGATACTTTCTCATACGTCATCTGCAATGCCTTCGGATGCGATACAACAACGGTGAGTATTTTCATCATGGCAGGTGATAGTGTGAAAATATTCAATGGTTTCTCTCCGAATAATGATGGTATGAATGATCGTTTCGTCATAAAAGGCATTGAAAATTATCCGAACAATGAAGTGTATATCTACAACCGATGGGGTGTAGAGGTGTACAAAATCAAAGGCTATACCAACGATAATGGTTGGGATGGTTCATGGGTTGGCAGATATTTGCCTGATGGTACTTATTTCATCGTTATTGTTTTCAATGATGACAAAAAACAAAGAAAGACAGGATATATTCAAATCCACAGATAAAAAAAAGATTAAGAAGAAAGGTTTATTAGCTTGTAAGTCCGCCAGTCGTTGTGATTGGCGGACTTTTTTATGCAGCTATTAAAGAACTTGTGCGTAGTCAACACGGTTCTCAACCCTCGCAAAGTTATCAGTCGCAAAGTTGCCAACATTAAAAAATCCGATGAGCCTTGCTAAGTGCCATCGGATTTTTAATATCTAAGGTTTTCATTAATTACTCTTCACCACCGGCAATAGATATCAACTTCCAACCCCACTCAGCTTTCGCTTTGTTGTAAGAAAGAAGGGCGATACCCTTGAGGTTTTGACCATCGTATAAACGATGTCTTTTTACAAGGTCAGCACCTACATAAATATTGCTCGGCTTCATGAAACCAAAATCACGACCGTAAGGAATCTGAATGGTTTCATTGATAATTTGACAAATATCTTTCGGGAAGCGGTCTTTTTCAAACTTGCCACCGACCACTTTCCACATTTTACCAAATTCAGTTTCCGCTTCACGCAGCTTTATAGCCAATATATCACCGACTTTTACTTTTATGAAAAGACCTTTGAGGTTGTGCTTGCCACCAATTTTTTTATCAACAGCAAAGAAGAACACACCTCTTTCAGTATCTACGTGCGTTACAATGGCTACGCTATCAGGTAAATCCGCCCAGAGGAGTGCATCAGCACGACCTGCGTGGCGCGTATAAAGCATTTTATTAGTCGGTGCATAACGTGAGTTTTTGAACCATTCCTCTTCGCTCCAAGCTTGCATGGTCTTCGACATGTCCCCTTTTTTCTTGCGATTTCTCATGATTTGATCAATCTCAGTTCTCGCTTCATTATAAAGGTGCATTTTGACAAGCAATGCTGCGAATGACTCCCGTACATGAGAAGCCAATTCGCCTTGAGCCGGTAAGAAGAATGCTTTGCAATAACAGGCTAATGCGTCATTGTCTCTGCCTTCCATAGAAAGGCTTTCTGCCAATGATGCCCAAGCCCAAAATTGGTTGTTCTGAACTTTTAATATATGAACCAACTCCATCTGCACGCGATGCGGCTTGCCCAATTGCGACATCAGCAATGTACGCGCATAAGGCAACCACACGTTGCGCGGCAATTTCTCTAAAACCTCTTCGAGCAATGGTAAAAACTCAAGAGAATACTCTTTCGCTTTCTCTACTACTGAGGGGTCGCTGTTGCGCATAGAATTGAGCAACACGCGACTATAGGTCAAATATGCTCGCTCGCAAAGACTCGGAATCGTCGTTCCAGTGCCTGTTTTAAACGGCGCATAATCTTCTTCTCTGAAATGATCGAAATCCCAACCATGTAAGAAATCAAGCAAATCTACGCCATCTACATCTTTAAAATACAAAGCTATGCGGAGCATTTGCGCGTGCAAATTGCTCGGACCAAGTATTTCAAAACCTTTGTAAATGTTGAAACATTTGTTGACAAGCTCTACATCTGGATCGGGCTTCGGTGCCAACTCAGCCAAAAGGCGGTACAAACACCAGCCGACATTGACATATGCTACTTTAAGGTCTTTGATAGTCGTCAAAACCTCTTCGTAGATAGCCAAAGCCTCCATGTTTTTACCCGATTTGCTGAGCTTGTTAGCTTCCTGCATACGCGGAAACTCAGGGTGAATGCGGCGTTGATAAGTCTTGAACTGCTCGTGCAAAGGGTCATCTTCTGGGAGTTGGAGGATATAGTATTTGCTATACCACTCTATTGCACCGTCTGAGTTGCCACCGTCAAAATCGGATACCATTTTTTGGTAAAAAACGGTAGCGGCTGCGCGTTTTACATCGAGGTCTTCTGGCGTTTTATCAAGGGCTTTTTTTACGTCAGCCAAAGCCGCATCGGTTTTTCCAGCTTCAATTTTGGCTTGTACGTCTTCCAATAAGTTCATAGTTGAAATAAATTAATAAAATAAAATTGTGTTGGGTTCTATTAAAAAGCGTTTAACACATTGATATTGAGGTAAAAACGAATTAAATAAATTTATCATAAAAAATTAAACGCTTCACAAAAATTCTTGTTTATAACTTTATTGTTTTTCTTAATTTTTCAGAATTCGGACAAATATAATACTTTCATTAAAAAGTTAAACCTTTTTTTAAATAATGTTCAAAAGAGTTTTTTTTATTGAAGTATTACAATGTTGTTAAGCAAAGTTTCAAACGCATAAGTAGTATAAGTTGTTGAGGTTTTATAATTATTTTGCTATATTTTTATTATTTTTTCTTTGGAAAGGGTTGTCATTTTTAAAATTTGTATCTGAAAGTTTGCACAAACCGAAAAATCTCTCTACGTTTGTGCATCAATTACTGACGCTCTTTTTTATAGAAATAAAATATCACTGAGGCTATGAAATTTTCGCCCTTTTGTTTTGGTTATTTTTATTACTTCTTTGGTACACCAAAAAAGGGGCTATCTTCTTGCATCATCAATTGAAAAATCGTTTTTCAACATAAATGAAAAAAAAGGAGTCCCGCAACGGACTCCTTTTTTTGTTTTTATTTGACCGTAAATTTTAAAAAATAATCAATGGAATCGTATTATCAACCTGTGGGTTTAAAATCTGACATACAAATGCCAACATCGTCAGCCTTGAAAATTGCTATTCAAGGCGTTCATGGTGCGTTTCATGAAATAGCGGCGCGCAGCTTTCATCCCAACGACAATATCGAAATTGTCCCTGCCGACACGTTTGATATTTTAATTGAAAAAGTGAAATCAGGCGAAGCTGATGTGGCTGTGATGGCGATTGAAAATACTATTGCAGGTAGTATTCTTAGAAATTATAACTTATTGAATAACAGTAAGTTACGCATAAAAGGCGAAGTGTTTTTAAGGATTAAACAAAACCTCATGGCACTGCCTGGTATCGCTATTGAGGATTTGAAAGAAGTCCATTCGCATCCCATTGCGTTACAACAATGCGAAGAATTTTTTGAAAAATATCCGCATATCAAACTCATTGAAGCCCATGATACTGCCCTTGTAGCTAAAGAAATACGCTCAAATCAATGGACAGAAATAGGCGCTGTGGGCTCTGAATTGGCGGCTGACTTGTACGAAATGAACATCCTTGCGCCGAGTATTGAAACTTATAAAAAGAATTATACACGTTTTTTATACATTAGTCCTGAAAATACTGAGGGGGGGGCTCACCTCCAATTCGATAAAATTTCGCTCGTTTTCAATACAAGCCATGCTATTGGTAGCCTTCATAGAGCGTTGGAGGTATTATCTCGGAACAATTGCAATCTAACTAAAATACAGTCTGCACCCATCATGGATAAACCTTGGGAATATATGTTTTATGTAGATTTTACTTTGGGCAATTATTCTGATTATCCCAAAGCTATGGTGGAATTACTGCGTGTTGCAGGTGAAGTGAAAGTTTTAGGAGAGTATAAAAGTGGGATTTATTTTGAATAAGTAGGCAAATCATAGTAAGCCTTTAAGGCTTACTATGATTAAAATGATTAAGTTAAACAATTGATTATCAACAATTTATAAATAAATGAAACCAGCAAAAAGGCTCGATTCTATCAACGAATATTATTTCTCAAAAAAGCTGAAAGAAATAGCGGAGATGAATGCGGCAGGAAAAAATGTCATCAATTTGGGCATTGGCTCGCCGGATTTACCCCCCTCAGTATCCACCATCGAAAAGCTCGTGGAAACGGCAAAATTGCACACCAGCCATGCCTATCAGGGCTATGTGGGCATACCGGCTTTGCGCGAGGCAATGGCTCAATTTTATAAAAAACACTACGCTGTTGAGTTGAATCCTGTGAATGAAATCATGCCGTTGTTAGGGTCGAAGGAGGGCATTATGCACATTTGCATGACTTATTTAGAGGCTGGAGATTTGGCACTTATTCCTAATCCCGGCTATCCGACTTATCGTGCAGCAGTGACGCTCGCGGGTGCTGATTGCTTGGAATATCACCTTTCAGCAGCCAATAAGTGGTTGCCCGATTTTGAGGAATTGGAGAAAATGGATTTGTCGAAAGTGAAATTGATGTTCGTCAATTACCCGCATATGCCTACGGGTGCGGAGGCGACAAAGGCAGCTTTTCAAGACATCGTTAATTTCGCAAAACGTCATAACTTATTGATTATCAATGACAATCCGTATAGTTTTATCCTCAATGAACACCCTCTCAGTATTTTGAGTGCCGACGGTGCTAAAGACGTAGCGTTGGAACTCAATTCACTTTCCAAAAGCCACAATATGGCAGGCTGGCGCGTGGGTATGCTCGTAGGCAAGGCGGAATATTTGAGAGATGTATTGCGTTTTAAATCTAATATGGATTCGGGAATGTTTTTACCCGTTCAGTTAGCTGCCGTTGAAGCCTTAAAAGCTGATGATAATTGGTATGCAGATTTAAATGAAATTTATAGAGAACGTCAACAATCTGTTTTTGAATTGCTCGATTTGCTCGGTTGCATTTATGATAAAAATCAAACAGGCATGTTCGTTTGGGCAAAAGTGCCGTCTAAAGGTTTGAATTCTCAGGAGGGTATAAATGAGGGGTCAGGCTTTGAACTTTCTGATAATATTTTATACGAAGCCAATGTTTTTATTACGCCTGGAGGTATATTTGGTTCGCAAGGCGATGGGTACGTTCGGGTATCATTGTGCGCAAAAGTAGAAGTTTTTAAAGCAGCTATACAGAGAATTAAAAGTATTTTATGAACTACACAATTTAAAATTCAGAAGAGAAAAGATTAAAAATAAAAGATTCAATTTTGTTTATAA
>JAYUUR010000457.1:0-3083 GCA_043754475.1 Saprospiraceae bacterium
ATGCGAATAATGGGTTATCCGAGGGATTCCTAAGGAGAAATAATCGCGGAGCGATTGAATATGAATAACCTTCGATGTAATCGGAGGGTTAAAGTTCATGGATTGCCATAACTGCGGAGCAGTTGAATGTGAAATATAGCCAATGACTGACAATTTTTACATTCAACTGCTCCGCAGTTATGGACTTTCACTAAAATGCCCCCCTGATTGCATCAGGGGTTATTCATATTCAATCACTCCGTGATTATTTCTCCTTAGGAATCCCTCGGATAACCCATTATTCGCATAATCAGTAAATTTCGCTAAAAATACTGAGGGGGTAAACAATAATTAACCCAATAAGATTATTTTTTATATTTAAATAAAATTGAATTTAATGTTTTTATATGTAACATTGAAATTTTATTAAAAATATATGGTGTTACCTCTTGCTATAATACCATTCAATGCCTAAATTTGCCGTACCATACCGATTTGATAGCTCACTTTACAACATCTTGTTGTTATTTTTTTATAATAATACATTGATTATTTCACCCTAAATCAATTAATAACCAAATATGAAAAGCAAATTTATTTTTGAACAAATTAAAAGTGACTGTCTTATGAATTTTTTTCGACTCTCTAAATTGCCGTTGTTGGTAGTGTCAGTCTTATTATTGACCTTCTCAGCGTGTAGCCCTGACAAAGATATTGTCATCGACCCAATCAAATCCGCAAAGGATTATGATTCTAAAGTAATACAGGAATGGCAAGACCTGTTTTTACAAATTGAGCGCTATGCCGCTGTTTATCGCCCTTGTCCAGCAGCCCGTATGTTGGGTTATGTGGGTTTGGCTGAATATGAGGCTTGCGTGGCGGGTATGCCAGAGTATCAATCCATTGCTTCTCGCTTTGCCGGTTTGAATGTGCCTCAAATAGAAAACGGCAAGGAGTATCACTGGCCCACAGTGATTAACAATGTGAATGCTGTACTTTACAAGAAGTTCTTTGCCAATGTAAGGTCTGGCGATTTGTTTAAAATAGCTTCATTGGAATCTACTTACAACGCGCAGTATGCTAATTCGGTGCCTACTGAAGTGTTCAGGCGTTCAAAGGATTTCGGCGTTGCTATGGCAAATGCTGTTTGGGATTATTCTGCTACGGATAAAGAAGGGCATGATAAATACCTTGATGCTCGCCCGTCGGGTTATACACCACCATCTGGTCTCGGTAAATGGCAACCTACAGCACCTGATTTTAGCAGAGGAATGTTTCCATATTGGGGTAAAGTACGCACCTTTGCTATCAAAGAAGAAGATAAATTGGCTCGTCCGCCATTGCCTTATTCAGAAGATAAAAACTCTGCTTATTATGCTCAAGGTTTAGAAGTTTATACCCGTACAACCCCACAAAGCTCCGAAGACCGTTGGATTGCAGAATTTTGGAGTGATGACGTTTTAGGTTTTACTTTTAGCCCGCCTGCTCGTTGGATAGCCATTGCTAATCAAGTTTTAGGAATTGAAAAATCGAATCTTCAAACAGGTATCATGGCTGCTATTAAAGTGGGTTTGGCATTGAATGATGCTTCTGTAGCGTGTTGGAATTCTAAATATATTTATAATGTTGAGCGCCCTTCATCATATGTTAATAAGATATTCAATTCAAGTTGGAATGTAGCAGCTTTGAATACGAATGGCTTTTTACCTGGTACTCCATCGTTTCCTGCTTATCCAAGTGGTCATTCTACTTTTGGAGCAGCAGCAGCAGAGGCATTAGTGTCTGTATTCGGTGCTAATTATACTTTAACAGACCGATGCCATGAAGGGAGAGCTGATTTTCAAGGCAAAGCTCGTACTTTCGATTCTTTTTATGATATGGCACAAGAGAATGCATTTTCTCGCATTTATCTCGGTGTTCATTGGCGGATGGATTGCGAAGAAGGTTTAAGACATGGCTATGCGATTGGTCGCCGTGTTAATGCATTGCCTTTCAAAAAATAATTATTTTATAATATATAAAAAAACCTTGCAAGGCGTATATCTTTGCAAGGTTTTTTTATATTACCAATATTTTTAATTTTATTTAAATATGAAACAGATCTTTTATCTCCTTTTTTTCTTACTTTATTTATGTTCTTGTAAAAATATCAATCAACATCCCCAATTAGGCGACTATGTTTTATACAATTATATCATAAAACAAGGTGATTCAGTGGTGTATGATGCTTTTAATATTAGACAAGATACGGCTCAGGCAATTCTTGAAAATTCTGCTACCAATGACAATGAGGTTCAAAATAAGCTCTTGTCAAATATTACTAAACTATCAGTCGGAGATAGTATGCAGTTTGATATTTCAAATAATCAAAAAGGGTATATCAAATTACATCGTATAATTGAACAAAAAGATTTTGCTCAATATATCGAATCCGGCAACAAAGAACAGGCTGCTTTTGAAAGCCGTTTACTTGATATTAGAAATTATCTGAAATCTTCAATTGGATTTTATGATGGTCGCGCCAAAAACGTTAGAGATTCGGTAGCAATATTGGCAAAAGCCTATAAAATGGGCACTCTCTCTAAGTCATTAAGCATATTACCATCAGGGATAAAATATACAATGTTGCAAGAAGGAATGGGCGACCTTCCGCGCAACAAGCGAGCATGGATATGGATGCACTTCTCAGGAGTTTTGCCAGACGGTACCTTTTTAGCTCAAACATATCAAGAAGGAAAAATTCAAACCATCAATCAGAGTGAGCATAATCTGATGCCCGGTCTTGAGATTGCTGCCACTCAGTTTAAAGCGGGTTCAAAAGTGTTAATTATTATTCCACCCGATTTGGCTTATGGCAGCGAAGGGATAGGCAATGTTTCACCCAATAGCGAATTGATTTTTATTGTTGAGATTGTAAAAGTCAATAATTGGGAAAATTAAATTTTAATAAAAAACTGCCGTTTTGAAGTCATTTCAAGACGGCAGTTTTTTGTTTTATCAAAATAAACCTGCATTTTCATTGAAATACCCTTTTATACTGAGGGGTCATCACTGCTGGTTTTTTACAATTTTAAAAGAAAACCAATCAAAGCTGCTATTAAAAT
>JAYUUR010000458.1:0-3082 GCA_043754475.1 Saprospiraceae bacterium
TAAGAAGGCTTGTTTGTGATTCGATACCTCAAATCTATGCCTTCTTATTTTATTTTATCCCTTTTTATTCCTGTCCCCAAAATTGTCATGTAGTGTAATTTATGGGTTAAATTAAAAAGCAATAATCTTCTTATTATTATATTTTAATTCAATAACGCCTTTACTCTACCTAATGCCTTCCCCAACCCCTCAGTATCCACGCCCCCAGCCGTTGCAAAAGTCGCTTGACCACCGCCGCCGCCTTTTATGTCTTTACCCAATTCTTTGACCATCACTCCAGCATTCCAGTTTTTAGCTTTTGCCAAATCGGGGCTGATGCAAATCGTCAGTTGCGGCTTATCGTTGGAGATAGTGCCGAAGACGATGACAGCGTTGCCGATTTCCTTTTCAAGATTGGTCGCCAATGTTTTTATAGCATTGGAGTCAGATAACACAATTTGTTTTATCAATAAATTAAAGCCTTGATTATCAACGAATTGTGAACGTAACTCTTTCTGCAAAACGGTCGCCTGCTCCATGTGCATCGCTTCGATTTGCTTGCGAAGGGCTTTAATTTCATCACCTTGGGCAATCGTTTTATCTGCTATATTTTTAGGATTTTTGAAATAATCTTGAATGCGATTTACCTCTACTAAAGTTTCATTAAAATAATCTTCAAAATTATCTGCCGTCACCGCTTCAATGCGTCGCACGCCTGCCGACACCGCTGATTCTGAAATAATTTTAAAATATCCAATTTCGCCCGTTGCTTGCACATGCGTGCCACCGCATAGCTCACGACTAAAATCTTTATCAAACGTAATCACCCTTACCGTTTCACCATATTTTTCACCGAAAAGCATCATCGCACCTGTTTTTCGAGCGTCTTCAATCGGCATATTGCGGACTTCTTCGAGGGCAACATTTTCTCGAATTTTTTGATTAACGAGTTTTTCAATTTGAGCCAATTCTTCTTTTGAAACACCTTGAAAATGGGAGAAATCGAAGCGCAAACGCTTATCGTCCACATTTTGACCTTTTTGTACAGCATGTTTACCTAATATTTCATGCAAAGCGGCATGCATCAAATGCGTAGCTGTATGGTTTTGAGAAATAGCTTGGCGTTTACTATCATCTACTCGCGCCACAACTAAAGCAGTCATCAGAGTAGGTAAATCCGAAACGACGTGAATAATTAAATCGTTTTCTTTTTTAGTGTCCAATACAATTACAGCTTCATCCTCAAATGTTAAAATACCAGTATCGCCCACCTGTCCACCACTTTCAGCATAAAAAGGTGTTCGATTCAAAACGATTTGATATTGCAATCCTTTTTTATCTGTAACTGCCCTGTATTTCAATACTTTAGCATTTTCAACCTTCAATTGGTCGTAGCCAACGAACTCAACTCGATTGGCATCCTCCCCCTCTTGGGGGGATTGAGGGGGGCTCACCCAATCGCCCACTTGTTTTTCAGCATCTTTTTTAGAGCGTTGTTTTTGTTCCAAAAGAGCCGCTTCAAACCCCTCAGTATCCACACTCAAACCGCGCTCACTTGCCAATAATGCCGTCAAATCAATGGGAAAACCGTAAGTATCGAACATATCAAAAGCCTCCGAACCCTTCACGATACCTCCCTCAGTATTAAGGGTTTCAAAACGCTTCAAACCCAATTCCAAAGTCCGTAAAAAAGACCGTTCTTCTTCCAAAATCACCTTTTGAACAAAATCCTGTTGTGCTTTCAATTCAGGAAAAACATCTTGAAATTCGGATGCCAAAAGCGGAATGAGTTTTTGTAAAAATGGCTCTTTGATGTCCAAAAATGAATAATAATAGCGCACTGCCCTACGCAATATCCGACGAATCACATAACCTGCACCACCACTTGACGGCAATTGACCATCCGCAATCGTGAACGCCACTGCTCGAATATGGTCAACAATGACTCGCATCGCTACGTCCGTTTTAGCATTTCTATCGTAACTGCCTGTGTATTTTATACCACTTTCCTTTTCAACCAATTGAATAAATGGTGTGAAAATATCGGTATCATAAGTATATTTTTTCCCTTGTAAAACCATGCAAAGTCGCTCGAAACCCATGCCCGTATCCACGTGTTGAGCGGGTAAAACCACAAGCGAACCGTCCGCTTTACGCTCAAATTGCATAAAAACGTTGTTCCAAATCTCCACTACTGAGGGGTCGTCTTGGTTCACGAGTTTTTCACCAGGCACCTTCGCCCGCTCTTCGTCACTGCGAAAATCGAAGTGAATTTCACTGCACGGACCACAGGGACCTTGCGCACCCATTTCCCAAAAATTATCTTTTTTATTGCCGTCGAGGATTTGATTATCGGGCAAATATTGTCGCCAATAATTGCGAGCTTCTTCATCTGAAGCCAAGCCTTCTTGTTCATCACCCCCAAAAACGGTGGCATATAAACGGTCAGTAGGCAAGCCCAATTTATCATGCAATAATTCCCACGACCATTCAATTGCTTCCTTTTTAAAATAATCGCCGAACGACCAGTTGCCGAGCATTTCAAACATCGTATGATGCGTACCATCGAAGCCCACATCCTCCAAATCGTTGTGCTTACCACTCACGCGAAGGCATTTTTGCGTATCGGCTATCCGTACTGAGGGGGGTGTACCATTGCCCAAAAAGTAGTCTTTAAATTGCACCATACCCGAGTTGGTGAACATCAAAGTCGGGTCATTTTTCAAGACCAAAGGTGCAGAAGGCACAATTTTATGCTGTTTTGATTTAAAAAAATCAAGGAATGCTTGGCGGATTTCGTGAGATGTCATATATAATAGTTTGTATTTTTTTCAAAAAAAATTGCTTCAATTTCAAAAATCATTTTTTTCTAATTCTTCTTTTAAATCTTTATTTACTTTAATTGGATTACTTTCTATGTCCCAATATCTCCATTCATCATTAATTACATGGACTTTTACTTTATCCCCATCTACACAACTCGTTTCTATATGTATAGAATTGATAGAATATTTACCTATTGCTTTAAGTTGTCCTATGCTATACTACTGGACGTAAAAAACAATGATATGAAGTAAAGAAAAAAAACATGGCGAACAATTAG
>JAYUUR010000459.1:0-3080 GCA_043754475.1 Saprospiraceae bacterium
CCCCCAACAATCCAAAAACTTTCCCAATGCCAGCCTTTGACCTTGTTGTATGGCATATAAAAACTACCCGACGCAAAGCCGCCGATAAAGTGAAAAATAATACCGAGAATGACACCCATTTTACTTGTTGTTTAGTTAGTTATAATGCCTGTTATGTTAAAATAATGAACGTAAATCGTTGAAAATCAACACTTTATCTTTTCTAAAAAAAAGCAAAGCCCCTAAAGCCGTTGCTTGAGGAACATCCAACGTTTTGATATTTTTATGCGGAAAATCACTTTTCAACATGCCTATAAAAATCGAGTTACGAGCAAAACCGCCGTCTATAAAAAAAGTAGGAACAGCATTATCAATAAGCCCGATGGATACTTTTAAAATATCCATCAAGCCGCGCATTAAGGCAATATATGCCTCCTCGGCTGTTAAATATACGGCAATATTCCAAACCCGCTCATTTATCCCTTGGGGAGTTTTTTGAGGGAAAGGCCCCGTGCCTTCCATGCAAGCGGGTATAAAGTCGGTTTTGGGGTTTTGATTCGAGTATTTTATGGTCTTATAAAAATCTTTTTCTATTTTAAAATACTGGGCGATGCGCTCCACTTGATAATCATGCTCTTTTCCAAAAAAGACGCGAGAGGCTTTGGTCATTTTGCCTTGTGGTGTCATGTAGCTTAAACAATCCTTAGAAAACTGCTCTATACTGAGGGAGGTCTGATTGAATGAATTAAGATTAATACACCATGTCCCCGTTGAAATCAGCATAAAAGGCTCGCTTTGTTCAGCAGAATAGGGTAATAATGCAGATGAACTATCGTGCAAACCAACGCCAACAAGTGTACCATCGGGCAATTCAGTGGCAATGGCATGGGTTGTTAGGGGGGCTAATTTTTTATCAATACCTTCTGTTTTGACCCAATCATGGTAATCATTTTTAGTAAAATCCCATAATGCAGTATGGCTACCGATAGAGGTAAAATCACTGTATTTTTTACCTGAAATCAGAAAAGATAAGTACTGCGGTAAATGCAATGCCGTTTCTATTTTTTCATAAATATCGGGTTTAGCATATTTTAAAAAATACAATTGCAAACCGGAATTAAGCAAACCCATGGGTGGCGAACAAGTAGCTGCTGCAAACACTTCTTTGGTTTGATTGCATTGATATTCAATTGACTGATAAAACTGCTGAACCAAAGCATCAGGGATCGGTTTCAAATAATTATAAAGCGGCGCAACGGGTTGATTATTTTTATCTAAATAAACAAAACTTGCCCCATAAGCCGTAAAATTGACACCTTTTATATCAAATCGTTCGTCATTTTTCAACTTCTTCCAATTGGTAAGCACCCCCTCAGTAAGGCGGGTTAAATCATCGCATGGGAAGCCGTCTTCATCTTTTATCTCCGCATAAACCTCTTGTTGCTCTTCGATGAGTTGATTGTTTTCATCAAAAAGCAAGCATTTTTTATTGGTTTTACCGATGTCGAAAATGACGTAGATGTTTTTTTTCATTAGAATAAATTTACAAACCCACAGCCACTGACCTACCCCGTTTTGCAAGCAAATTAGACCGAACATCCAAGCTGCGGAAAACACCAATCGGGTCAATCGCTCCCCCACCCTGCCGCGTTGCTTCTGCTACTAAAGCGCGGGTATCAGTGGCGAATATATCTCTTAAAAGTTCCTCTGCTTTGACCACATCGTTGGAATTTTGAGCCTCGTTGAGGACTACCCTATCCACCAATAAAGCTTTGGCATAAGTGGTCAAAATATTCTGAACCGATTGCATCAAATCTTCTAATGGGTCTTTTATATTGTGGCTGGCGTCAATCATCCAAGCCAAAGAAGGGTTTTTTACTGAGGGGTCTTGCATGGCATCTACCAATTCATTGAAAATCAAAAAGAACTGATACGGCTTGATGCTGCCTGTTGTCAAATCATCATCACCATACATTGAGCCGTTGAAATGGAAGCCACCCAAACGCCCAAAGTGCATGAGCCGACCCACAATTTGCTCGATATTGGTATTGGGCAAATGGTGTCCTAAATCCACTAAAACTTGTGCATTTTTACCCACATATTGACATAATGAATAAGACGTCCCCCAATCAGGAATCACCATCGAATAAAAATTAGGCTCATAAGGTTTGTATTCAATCAGCATCGCCCAATCCGAAGGCATCGCTTGATAAATATCTGCCAGCGAGTCGGCAGTGCGCTGATAGGCTTTGCGAAAATGCTGCTGCCCGGGAAAATTTGAGCCATCGGACAACCAAACAGTGAGCACTTTTGAATCCAACTGTTTGCCGTATTCAATACATTCTATATTGTGCTCAATCGCTTGCTGCCGAACCACCCCCTCAGTATGACAAAGCGAACCGAACTTATAGGAGTGCGTTTGGTCGTTTTGGTCTTGAAAAGTATTGGAATTGACTGAATCAATGGTCAATTCGTAGCTTTTTAAATGCGCTTTCAAAGCGGCGGCATCCGTTGGAATATCCCACGGAATATGCAACGAAATGGCATTAGATGAGCGATTAAGTTGATGCAGCAAGCCCACATCTTCTATTTTTTCCTCCAAATTACGAGGCTCCCCGCCTATCGGAAAACGCCCGAAACGTGTGCCGCCCGTGCCCAATGCCCAGCTCGGTATGGCAATTTGAAACGCCTTTATTTTTTCAATAATCGCTTGAACGCTAATGCCTTTCCGGCTCAATAATTCAGCGGTATATTCAAAGCGAAACTGGTGTTCCTCCCTATTTTTATGGTTGTATTCTTCTATTTTGTCTTGGATAAACATGTTTTTATTTTAGAGTTTGTAGTGTTTAGTTTGTGGTGTTTAGCGTCTAAACACTCAACACCACAAACTAAACACTTAAAAGAAAAAATCGGTAAAAGCTCATTGGTTTTTATCCAACGAGCTTTACCAAATATATAAATGTATGAAAAAAACTCTTACCTCACAAAGCCCATCGCCACGCCCCCATCCACATTTAACACATTGCCTGTTGATTTATTTAACAAACCGCCGACAAATGCAAAACAAGCATTGGCAATATCTTCGGGTAAAATAATTTGAT
>JAYUUR010000460.1:0-9194 GCA_043754475.1 Saprospiraceae bacterium
CAATAATGTGCCTATTACATTGACCATTAAATCAGCCATCACGGAAACCGAGCGGATTGACCGTAGCCGCCTGCGCAATATTATTTCGGATTTTCTCGCCGCAAATGGTTTCAATGAAGCAATGGGTTTGAGTTTGAGCCAATCAAAATATTATACTGAATCGACATTAGGTATTGAGAATGAGCAACTTGTGTATATCAATAATACATCAAATGTTCATCTTGATATTATGCGCCCGACCATGCTCGTCTCCGCTCTGGAAATGATTGTTCACAATCAGAACCGGCAAATGAGCGATTTGCGTTTATTTGAATTTGGCAGAACCTACCTTAAAAGTGGTGAGGGTTTTGACGAAATACAGCATTTATCAATTGCTTTGACGGGTAATATTTCAAGAGAAAGTTGGCGCGTTAAAAATAGTTTAGCAGCTGATTTTTTCAACTTAAAATCATTGGTTGATAGAGTTTTGACCCGTTTGGGAATAGGTGGTTATCAAGCGACTGAAATTATTAATGGGCAGCTTTCGTATGGCTTGCGGTATCATCGCGGCGCACAAGTTTTGGTAGAGTTTGGGAAAGTGCAGCCTAAACTGCGTAAATCTTATGATGCTAAACAAGATGTGTATTTCGCTGATTTTCAATGGGATAATATCATCAAAGCCTTGAAAAATACAAAAATTGGTTATGAGGAAGTCAGCCGATACCCCTCAGTACGCCGCGACCTTGCGCTCGTGGTGGATAAGCCGACCAAGTTTGCAGACATTTCTTTAATAGCGACTAAAACGGCTAAAAAGCTATTGAAAGATGTAAATTTGTTTGATATTTTTGAAGATGAAAACAAGTTGGGAGCGGGTAAAAAATCCTATGCTGTGAGTTTTATTTTTGAAGATAAAGAGAAGACCATGCAGGAAAAAGAGATTGAAAATATCATGGATGAATTGATTAAAACGTACGAATCGAAGCTGGGTGCTTTGATTCGTACGTAATATAAGGAAGCCACCTTTGCGCAGGGTTGATTTGTTGTGAAAAGTGCGAGTCCGCTGGACTCGTTTAAAGCGCATATAAAATAATATCTCTACAAACGTGAGAGTCCTCTGGACTCTTTATTTAAGCCTTGAAAGAGTCCAGAGGACTCTCACGTTTGTAGAAATACAACCCATGAAACATATTTTACGAGTCCAGCGGACTCGCACATTTATACCTACTTTCAGAACCAATTAACCCTACCCGAGAGGGAGCTTTTAATATCCACAAAACACCTCCGGCGAAGGGCATATTTCAAGCAATTTTTCAGATTCAGCCTTAGTCGCCACGCCCGGAAAATCACCTTCCCAGCCCATCAAATTGGTAATTAATTGAAGATGGAGATGCGGCACCCAACCACCGTTTTCATGCCGATTGCCTAACCATGCAAACTGAGACCCCCTCAGTATTTTCTCGTTTTTGTAACGTTTTTCAAGCGATTTTAAGGATAAGTGGCCGAAAAGTAGATAAAAAGTGATGCCTTGCAATTCATGTTGCGTAATAATAGTAGCACCATAATCCAATATTTGATCATTGTATTGAAAGCTATGAACAATTCCATCGAGTGGTGCAAAAACGGATGTATCTGCATCTGCCCAAAGATCTATACCCAAGTGTATGCAACGGTCTTCAACGGCGCTATTAAAATGCTCACTCGACGTGTAAATAGCCCGATGTTCTCCATAACCACCGTGAGCGACTTTCGCTTGATGGAAGGTTAAAACACTTTTCACATATTTTTCCAAACCATTGTAAGTGGTCACATCAAAGCCACTCATTTTTGGAAGTTCTTGATTGTACAACGGATTGGCGACGGAGAGAGAAATTGGACAAAAGTCTTCTTTTGAAAATGATGAGCCAAGCACAGGATAGGCGTTATGTTTATTATTTTCTAAAATTTTAATTAATGGATTCAAAGTCTTGATTTTTTGCAATTTTATCAATAAATATGTTGAAATAATATCAAAATTATAAAATATAGGTAAATATTTAAAAATTTGTAAAAAAGAGGTTTATAATTCAATCATTTTTACGAAATTTTAATTAAAATGATTGTTATTTTACGAATTACATAAATATCAAAGCAGATTGTTGAAATATTGATAATAAATTAGGTAGTTCGTTGAAAATGCTGTTATCTTTGTTTCATCAAAATTAGTTAAAACGTTTCAAAGAAAGCGTAAAATTAATGAGCGATAAATAATAAAAATTAAAAATTGTGAGGTGTTGAAATTGGCAGCCATGCCCTCTTGTCTCGAGGGTGGGGAGGACGGGATAAAACCGAGTAATCGGAACTAACCGCCCCGTGGAGGTTCGAATCCTTCCCTTACAGCGTAGTAGTTTTTAGTGTAAATTTTATAGTCTTTTGTCTTTCTAAAAACTAAAAACCATACACTGAAAACATAAAAATTGAAATTGTGAGGTGTTGAAATTGGCAGCCATGCCCCCTTGTCTCGGGGGTGGGGATTACAGGATAAACGCGAGGTATTTTGGGGGTTGACCACCAGCGCGCGCACTCTGTCTTGCAGCTAACTGCCCCGTGGAGGTTCGAATCCTCCCCTTACAGCAACTATTGAAAATTAGTATAAACTTTTTTTTCATGTGATTGGTTTGATGCAAAAGTAAATCCGCATCTCGTTCCCGAGGTTGCGGATTTTTTTATTTTACCCCTCTGCCACCTTTGAGAGGCAGAGGGGTTCTTTATGAAATAAAGGATATTTTATGCTAAAATGGGATGTTCTGTTTTCACATTCAACAATTCACCCAGTTTATAAAATTCTTTTTTCCAATCAACACTCGGGTACGCCCGCAACCGGTTTTCAAATTGCCTGAGCATATCGAAATAAAGGGTCTGGCTCTTCCAAACATTCGGTTTGATTTTCATCCGATTCAGAATATTCAAAACTTCATTCAAAGCTTGTAATCTACTGAGGGGTATGCCTATTTTATCCATTGTTTTTACCTCATCAAAAATACGTTCGCTGGATGCCAATTTAAAGGCATTTTCATCTGTAAATGGGATGCCCCATTTTTGAAATTCATTCAAAGTTTTATTTAACTGATTGATTTCCAACGAGTCACCCTTGAAGAATTTTTTCAAATCAATATTTAAAATATACTGAACAGCACTTTTATAAACGTCTGGTACAGCTACTCCTGAGACTGCCAAACCACTCATCAATTGATAATTATTTTCATAAATTTTGCGGAAAGACCCCTCCACTGTTAAGAGGTTTTTTTCCATAATTTGATTAATGATTTTCTGTTTCTCCTCTTTAAAAAGCTGCCAAATCGTGAATTTTTCAGGACCAAAGTATTCTTGAAGTGAGCCAATCACGTCGGCAAGATTCACTTCCTTAAATGCTTTTGAGGTACGGGCATACATGTCATCAAATAAAGTTTTGTCCATATTCAATGAAATATTGCCAATAATATTCAACTGCCCGAGGTACAAAACTGCAAAACTGAAATGTTTTTCAGAATGTGTAATTTTTGAGCGGACGGTCGTTTGCCCGATGGCTAATATCTGGTTGCCTGCTTCTATTCGCTCAAAAAATTCACTTGTGGCGATGTAATTGAAAAATTCGAGTTTTTCAGGATATTTTTCAAATAGAGAACTCGCAGCATAATGCATCCCAACGCGCATAAGATCAACATGAGCAGGTTTGACATTTTTTTCATAAACGCCTGCACCATTCATAAACATCGGCAAATTACTGGGTGCTTGAGAAAGGCGGAAGATAAATTCCTCTTCCAAATCCACATCAGCCACTTGCTTGGCATAATGAACCGCACGACAGGCATATTGCAATATTTGGGTAGTTTCCAAGCCTGAAACTTCATCAAAAAACCAACCACAGCTTGAAAACATCAAGATAGCGTGGCGTTGCATCTCAAGCAAACGGAAAAGATGCACTTTTTCTCGTTTACTCAACTCACGCAAGGCATATTTATCTAAAAATTCGTCGAGATTCTCTTCTGAGCGATCGAGCAGGACAGTAATATATTCGTTGCGAACATCCCATGGGTCGTTCACATATTTGGATGCCTCAACTTCAAAAATGGGAATAAGCTGATCACGTAGCCAATTTAAAGCAAAACGTAAGGGTGCGCGCCATTTTTGATGCCATTTGCCATAGCCGCCGCCTGTATTGCAACCGCAATCTGACCGCCACCGCTCCACGCCATGTACGCAAGACCATGATGAATTTTCGTGGATTTGCACTTCATACTGAGGGGGGAAGAGTTCAAGGTATTCAGCATAGTTGGTCAATTTGACAGAAGATTTTTCTTCGATAAAGTTGAGACAATCCGCCAAAGCCATTTCACCCAAGCGATGATGATGACCATAACTTTCTCCATCAGTAGCGATATGCACAAGTTGAGGCTCATTGTTACTGTCAAATGCATGAATGAGTCGTTGAGCAAATGCTTTTCCGCTATTCAATAGACCTTCAAAAGCAACAGCTTGGGAAACATTCCCATTGTAAAAATATAGGCTGATGCTTTTACCAGAAGGCAATTTGCATAAATAAGGTAGGCGGGTGTCAATATTTTCGTTTTGAACATCTTGCCACCCCTCAGTATTGAGAGCTCGAATGGCTTTTGCTTGACGCGGCGCGAGAATGGTATATTTAATACCATGCGTCGCCAATACTTCAAGCGTTTCAGTATTGACTGCTGTTTCAGCCAACCAAATACCTTCAGGAAAGCGTCCAAAACGGTGTTCAAAATCCTTTATGCCCCAATAAACTTGAGTCACTTTGTCGTTAAAGTTCGCCAAAGGCATAATCAAGTGACCATGTACTTGAGCCACAGCGGAGCCATGCCCAGTATAATGCCTTTTACTATCCTTGTCGGCATTTTGTACGAGTTTGTAAGTTTCGGGGTCAGCAACTTCCATCCAAGAGAGGAGTGTAGCCCCGAAATTGAAACTCATTCGGCAATAGTTGTTAAGGATATTGACAATTTTATGGTCAGAATCTAAGATACGGGCGACAGCGTTTGTGGCATAGCACTCAAAATTGATGCGTTCGTTCCAATCATGGAACGGGGCTGCGCTTTCTTGCTGTTCGACAACTTCTAACCAGGCATTTTCACGAGGCGGCTGATAGAAGTGTCCGTGAATACATATATATTTGTTTTCCATGATGTGGTAGAGACTTTCAATTAGTGTAAAGGTAACACTTTCTTGAAAAAATAAATCTTATAAGAATAATAATTATTTAAAATATAATGGAAGAAAAGTGTTAAATAATTTTGGAATATGGTAAATTGCGTTCCTAAAATGTCAATAATCTGTTAAAGATGATTGATATATGTTGCATTATGACTTATATTCCAATAGCTTTGTATGGCATTATAGTTGGTATTAATTAAATTTTTAATTTTATAATTAAAATAATTTACTAAACTTCCTTTAAATTAAAGGCAACCCATGGATTTAAGATTAGCATTAAGTATTGTAATCATTCACTCTTTTATCTCTACTACTTCAATTTTTGCGCAGCAGGACAACGCTGAAAAATCACCCCCTCAGTATCTTCGCATGGATATTGATAATGATGCGCTTATCCCGAGGGATAAAACCGACCGCTATTTTTCAAGTGGATTTAAATTAGATTATTTGACTATGCCTAATCCACATAAAGTGCCTTGGGTGTCTAAAATTTTCCCTAAATTAGATAAAGCTAATAATTATTTCGGCTATACAATTGCTATGAATATGTACACGCCGGCTAATAAAACAGAAGCTTTGCCTGTGGGCGATCGACCTTATTGTGGTTGGGCATATTTGGGATTGATAGGTATATCAAACGATTATATCAAATCTGTCCGATTTTCAACAGAGTATTCGCTCGGTGCCATTGGACCTATCACTCAACAGGAATATATGCAATCCAAATTTCACGATTTAATAGGCAGACCACATGCGAAAGGTTGGGAAAACCAAATCGCCAATGATATAGCCCTTAATCTGAGCTTTGTCGGTGAAAAACGCTTAACGCAACCCAGCGATAATTTGGATATAGTCGGCGTTCTTGAAACCAATATCGGCACTGTCAACAATTATATGGGTATTGGTGGATTGATTCGAGTGGGCTGGTTTGAAGATTATTTCAGAAATATTATGCAGGTAAAAGGGCGCAATGTTTGGCAAATGTTTGTTTTTACACGACCCGTTGTACGGCTTGTTGCTGATAATAGTCTTTTGCAAGGTGGAATATTCACGTATCATAATAGTCCTTACGTCATTCCTAAAGATGATTTGAGCCGAGTGTATATGAATGCTGAATTGGGCTACGGCGTGACTTATCGAAATTTTAATGTTACCTACAGTCAAAATATTCGCACGCCTGAATTTAAAGATGCTAAAAACATGTATTGGGGTGCTATGACTTTTGCATATGGATTTTAATTAATCTTCCTCCGACTTCATCCTTTCCGCATTGTCCGCTATCCGTAGTGCTTCAAGTATTCCGTCAATATCGCCTTCAATAACTTTATCTAAATTGAAGTTTTTATTATCGCCTTCCAACCGATGGTCAGTAACCCGATTTTGAGGAAAATTATACGTCCTGATTTTATCGGAACGGTCGCCTGTACCTACGAGTGTACGGCGTTTGGCAGTTTGTTCTGTATCATGCGCTAACTGTTGCGCTTCAATAATGCGTTGATACAATCGCTGCATGGCAATCTCTCGGTTTTGAATCTGAGAACGCCCTTCTTGACATTCTGAAACGATTCCAGTTGGGAGGTGGGTAATTCGCACAGCCGATTCTGTTTTATTGACGTGCTGACCACCTGCACCACTGGAGCGATAAACGTCAATTCTGAGATCGTCTTTTTTAATATGAACATCGTCCATTTCCAAAACAGGCATCACCACCACCGTAGCGGCTGAGGTATGCACGCGCCCTTTCGATTCAGTTTCAGGAATGCGTTGCACGCGGTGTGCACCCGATTCAAATTTTAATTTGCCGTAAACATCTTCACCTTTTACTTCCAAAATCAATTTGGAATATCCACCCGCTGTGCCTTCAGTTACTTCCAAACCTTCCGTTTTCCAACCCTGTTTATCAAAATAACGCTGATACATACGATATAAATCGCCTGCAAAAAGGCTTGCCTCATCGCCACCTGTGCCTGAGCGAATTTCAAAATAGACATCTTTTGAATCTTCGGGGTCTTTAGGAATCAAGAGTGTTTTTATTTCTTCATCCAATTCCTGTTTGCGAGGCTCTAAAAGGTTCAATTCTTCTTTTGCCATGTCGCGCATATCAGAATCGGCGAGCATTTCTTTGGCTTGGTCAATGTCATCAAGTATCTTTTTATACTCTTTATAAACGATGACGATGGGCTGTATATCTTTATATTCTTTATTCACCCGTTTAAACTTATCCATATCCTCTAATACTGAGGGGTTGGAAAGTTGCTCTTCAAGGTGAATATATTTTTCGTAAATAGCTTTTAATTTATCTAACATTATTAAAAAAAATTATGGATAACTACTTAGCCCCCTAACCTCCAAAGGGGGAACGCCTACGAAGTATGTTAAATTTGTTCTAAAAATGAACGTTTTTAACATTTTTCGGGTGCGACTCCCCCTTTTGCCAAGGGCATTCCTTTGGAAGGGGGCAGGGGGGCTAAGTAGTTACAATTAAAAAAGGAAAAGGCTTGCCTCAAAATAGCGACAAGCCTTTACAGTTCAAGTTTATAATTTGTGGAATACAAAATAAATTGCCGAGTGTGGTAAAAAGATATGCTCATCAATCAGTAAAAAAAAACGGAGTAGTTCACATCGGTGCTTTTCTGATATTGTCTTTTATGGACTGGATAAGAGAAGGTGATGCTTTCCGACGATTTACGCTGTTTTTTAAGAGGTCGCGAAATGATTGCTCGTGATGTAGGGCTTCAGTAACTGCCGGATTGTTATACATTTCATGGCGGAAACTGACTTCATCCTCTTGCGTCATTGCACGGTCAAGGTACAAATTGACCTTCTGAAAAAGGTCTGGATTTGGTTGATGATCTCTCATTGGTTTGCTGATTTGTACTGCCTTTGCGCCGCACCTTAGCTAACGGCAGTGGTTAAGGAATAAGTAATTGAACTTGAACTTTTAAATATACTATTTATTTAATTTCTTGTCTATTTTTCAACATTACATGCTACATTATTTCTCATTCCCCCCCTCAGTATGAACGTCATTTTCGAATAAATTTTTGCCATAACCCAATGATGTAGCATAACTTTTCAATTTTTCTTTCAAAAGCCCTCTGGCTCTTGCTAATCTGGAACGAACGGTGCCGATAGGAATGTCAAAAATAGCGGCTAATTCTTCATATTGAAATTCTTCTACGTAGCAAAGCAGCAAAATGGTTCGGTACTCAATCGGTAAATCATTAATGGCATTCATCATTTCATCGCCCATCATACCGCCGAAAATCTCGGTTCTCAAATCTGTGTAGGATGTCAAGGGCGAATCCTCTTCATCATGGTAGGTAATTATTTCTTCATAATCTACTTTTTTGCCCCGTCGTTGTTTGCGTTTATATTCGTTTATAAACGTGTTTTTCATTATTCTAAACAACCATGCCTTTGAATTAGTTCCCTCTTCATAACTGCTCGCCGCTTTATAAGCCTTCATAAAAGTATCCTGCACCAAATCTTCTACATCATTCTCATCTTGAGCGAGGTAATAGGCAAAATTCGTCAAGGAATCGGCATGTGGCAAAAATTCTTCCTCAAATATTTTATCGTGGTTCTTCATTCAACTTTTATTCAAAGACTAATTTGGAGACATAAGAAAACAAAGGTAAGTCGAAGTTTTGATAATTTTACATTTTAAATAAAGATTCGTAACCCAGCCCTGCTACAATGGATTTGAGCGGTTTGGATACTGTATTTGAGTGAAAATCCCAAGCATAATTCAAACGGCGTTGGCGGTGGTCATTGATGGTTTGGTCGAAGGAAAAGCGGTTGTAAAAACGAAACAATTTGTTAATTGTAACAATTTTGCCATTTGTAAATACACTTTTCGCATTGAAATCACCGCCTTTCATCGGTATCATGCCCATGTATGAAGGACGTAAAGCATAAGATAAAATGGGTGTGAAAGCCTCATAATTAAATCGCCATTTGGCATCTAATTTTTTTTGAATAAAAGCACC
>JAYUUR010000461.1:0-9168 GCA_043754475.1 Saprospiraceae bacterium
TCTTCTAAAACTGTCATATATTTCTAATTGAAACGGATTTTTAAGATTTCGAGAATTAGTAAGATGAAAATTTAAATTTTGAAGGCGCAAAATTAGACTTTTTAAACAGGATTTGAGCGTTTTTGTAGGAAATAAGCCAATTTTTATTCTGCTATTAATGTGTTAATTTTATCTAAAAGCTTACAAGGAATGTTGCGAGTGCGGCATAATAGCGTTTCTTTTGTAGTTCAATTTTTAAATTTAATTTTTTATAAATTTTATAAATTTTTACTTCGATGAACATATCAAGAATTTTACTTTTCGTAATGCTTTCATTTTCAAGCCTTTGCGCTCAAAAAACAACGGCTATTTCTTTCAAAATTGATGGTTATACTGAGGGGGTGGCGCAATTAATTGGCGTTTATGCGGACGCTAATTATTTGGCTGATACAGCTAAAATCACTAAAGACGGACGCATTCAATTTGCTTCCAAAACAGGATTCAGTGATGGCTTGTTTTTTTTATTGCTACCTGACCAAAAGAATATTCAGTTTTTAATCGCCAATGGAGAAAATTTTAATTTAAAAACAAAAAAGGGCGATTTGATTAATGCGATGCAAGTAGAAAATTCGCTTGAAAATCAACTGTTTTTTGATAATCAAAAATATCAAGTGGCATTAGAATTAAAATTTAATGCTCTGACTGCTGAAATGAAAAAATACCTGCTCGGCTCGCCTAAATATGATAGCCTAATCAATATTCAAAAGCGACTGATTGATGAGCGTGATGGCAAGGTGACGGAATTGAAAGAAAAATACCCGACCGCTTTTTTTACAAAATTTAAATCAGCGGGGCAGAATCCTCGCTTGCGTTTTACTTATCGCACCGATGGTACATTGGATAGCAGCCAAACGATGATTAATTATAAAGCTGACTGGTGGAATGATGTTGATTTCGCAGATGGGAGGCTTTTGCATACGCCTGTTTTTTTCAATAAAATGAAAAAATATATGCTTGAATTGACGGCTCAGAATCCTGACTCCATTATCAAATCAGCCAATTTTTTAATAGATAAAACATTGAATAACAAGGATTACTTCAATGTAGCAGCCAATTGGATTACTTATAACAATAAGCCTGGCACGGGTACTTTGATGGATTGCGATGCGATATATTCTCATCTCATTTTAAAATATTTCACCCCTGAACGCGCTATTTGGACGACGCCCGCAGACGTGGCGAGTATGAGAAAAACGGCGAAAGAAATGCAGTGCAGCTTGATTGGCATGACGGGGCAGGATGTGCAGGCAAAGGATAGCAAAGGAGAAATGAAATCCATTTATGGACTCAATGCTACGTTCACAGTCGTTTTTATTTACAATCCTGACTGCGAACATTGTCAAGAAGAGGCTCCGAAACTGAGGGGAGTATATGACCAATGGAAAAATCGGGGCGTTGAGGTTTTTAGCATTGCAGCCAATGCGAAGAACCGAGAGGAATGGCAAAAATTTGCCAAAAATTATGCTGTGAATTGGACGGATGTTTGGGACCCCGAGTTGAAAAGCAAGTTTCATGAAAAATATTATATTGATATTACGCCAGAATGTTATGTTTTGGATAAAAACCATAAAATCATTGCTAAAAATATTAAGCCGACCCAATTACCAGAAATTTTTGAGCGTGAATTAGCGAAGGCGAGGCAATAAGGGTAAGCGTTTCTTAAAGGAAATTCAAATTTAGCAACAAAATACTGAGGGGGTAAAAATGAAAAAGCAGTTGGACGCATCCAACTGCTTTTTACATTGTACAGGTTATTTTTCAAGTCATATCAAATTTGAAAATTATCTACCAGATTTCAACAAATCACGGATTTCACCGAGTAATAGTTCTTGTGCTGGTGGTGTAGCAGCAGCTTCAGCTTCAGCTTCAGCTTTAGCAGCTTTCTTAGCAGCAGCAACGGATTTTACAATCATGAACATGATTAAATGTAACAAGGTAAAATTAAATTTTTAAACGATGTAACGACTGCTATCTAATTTTAATAAAATTGCTAACATGGCAGTAAATCCTAATAAAGATGAACCACCTGCCGATACGAAAGGTAAGGGGATACCGATGACGGGCATAATGCCCATCGTCATGCCAATATTGATAAAGAAGTGAAAAAAGAAAATACCGGCTAAACAATAGGCATACAGTCGGACAAAATTGGAGCGTTGCCTTTCGGCGATTTGGACAATTCGGACGAGGAAAAGGACGAAAATAACGATAACGGCAAAAACGCCAATAAAGCCTTGCTCTTCGCCAACAGTGCAGAATATGAAATCTGTGTTTTGTTCAGGTACGAAATTGAGCTGTGTCATCGTGCCTTGTAGATAGCCTTTGCCTTCCAAACTGCCTGAACCAATAGCCATTTTAGCATTGATGAGGTTATAAGCTGCTCCACGAGGATCGCATTTATCGGGGCGAAGCCAAACGTTGATACGCTCTTGTTGATGTTTTTTTAAGACATTATTGAAAACAAAATTGGTAGTATAAACCAAAATGACAGAGAAGATTAAAGCACCTGTGGTGATTATTACCATTTTGAAACGTCCTCTACGGCTGTGGACAATCACGAAAGTTAAGACAGTCAATAGCATGATGCTAATAGCCAATTGAGGTTTTCCAGTAAAAAAACAGATGGCTGATAGCAATATCAAAGAGATGACGCCAGCATACCACAACCGTTGCTTTTCTGAAATATTGAATGCAAATAGCATGGAAACGAACATCATCAGATACATCACCAACTGATTGGATTCAACGACTAAGGCTAAAATAAAAATAGCTATTAACGAAATGCCGACAACATAAGGGAGTGGAGACAAACCCTCTCTGTACAACATGATGCTAAATGAT
Source organism: Saprospiraceae bacterium (assembly GCA_043754475.1). GTDB lineage: Bacteria > Bacteroidota > Bacteroidia > Chitinophagales > Saprospiraceae > JAAFJT01. The sequence continues at coordinate 2,881 of JAYUUR010000461.1, forward strand.
ATAAAAATGAGCATCGAACCTGCATCTGGCTGCAGCATAATTAAAAACATAGGGATAGCCAATAAGCCGAAAACAGTCCTTTGAATGCGCGCATCTTTGAGGTTGATACTTGGAGAAGACAAATAGCTGGATAAAGCGAGTGCAGTGCCTAATTTGGCAACTTCTGCGGGCTGAAAACCAAAGATCCCAAAGCTGAACCATGCTTTTGCGCCATTGATTTCTCTACCGAAGACTAAAACCAGCATCAATAAAACGATGCCGACAGCATAGAGCGGATAAGCAAATACACGCCAAAATTTGGCATCGATAGAGAAAATAATGAGGGATAAAAAAATGGCTACGCCGATAAAAATGCTCTGTTTGCCAACAGATGTTTTGAACATAAACTCGCTATATTCCATCGAATCATAACCTTGCTTGTAGCCAACGGCGTAAATCATCATCCACCCAATTGCTACAAGACTAAGATAGAACGACATTAATACGTAGTCTATCTTGCCTTCTCCCACTGATTCCTTTCCAATCATTTCATTAATTCGTGATTTCTGATGTCTTCACTCTATCTGGTACGATGTAAGCATCAGGATAATCTTTTTTAATTTTTTGTAAAAAATTACTCGCTTCGGTCCGCGATGTAAAAGCACCAATCCGTACGCGATAGTAAGGCTTCGCTTGCGACCAACCATTGTAGACACCCGGATAGCGAGAGGCGAAAAGTGCTTGTGCTTCATCCACTTTCAAGCGGTCGGTGGTCGCCAATAATTGCACTCTAAAACCATCTACAATTTGTACAGTACCACCGGTTGAAGGCGTTGAGGCTGATTTGCCACCTGTTATGTAAGTTTCCATCATCCTTGTGATGATAGGCTCTTCATTGATGGTGATGTTTTGAGCTGTTGCGAACTGCCATCCGAAGAAGCATAAAAGAACAAGTAAAATTTTATTTTTCATAATAGCTTGTTTTTCAATAATTTATAAATAATTTTTAATTTTAATTTATGAAAAACCTCAAAATACTGAGGGGGGTCTGATTTATTATTTAAACTTTACGAGGGTTTTTGAACCCTCGCAAAGTTGTCATTGAGCATTTAAAACAATCTGAACGCCGTTTGAAGTACCTATTCTATCTGCCCCAGCGTGTATCAATTTTTCTGCCATCTCAAAGGATTTTATGCCGCCTGATGCTTTGATTTTCACCTTTGGGCTGAGGTTTTCTCTTAAAAATTTAACGATTTCTACTGTCGCACCATCTCCATTAAAGCCCGTTGAGGTTTTGATAAATTGAATATCATTGTCCGCCGCAATTTTAATGACTTGAAGTATCTCTGTTTTAGTTAAAAGTCCTGTTTCGATGATTAGTTTCAACACTTTTCCGCGCATGGAAACGGCTCTTGCAACGCTATCCAATTCATTTTTTATATAATTCCAATTGTTACTTTTGATAGCGCATATGTTGACAACGGCATCTATTTCATCAGCTTCTTCATCGAGGGCGCGTTTAATTTCTTCTACTTTTGCAGGCACGTTCGAATAACCCATCGGGAAACCCACCACTGTCACCACTTTAGCTTGCTCATTGAGAAGGCGCGCAGCATCTTTTACAAAATACGGCGGCACACAGACACCATAAAAATTGTACTGCAAAGCCTCTTCGCAAAGTCGGCGAATATCATCAATTGTACAATCGGGTTTTAGGATGGTGTGCTCTATTGCTCTGTGAATATCCATAGCATGTTTTTAATTAGAAAAAAGTTTTGCTGGCAATAATTTGCAAGATTTAAGACAAAGATACATTTTTTTTAAAATTCTGAAATGTCGGATTATTTATCTGAAATTAAAACATTTGCCCCTGTTTTACCCGTTACTATCACCTTCGCATTTTGAGACAATGACAATTCTTTCATCGCTTTGATCTGCTCATATTGCAATAGTTTATCGCTCAAACCCGAAGACACAATACGCTGATAATCCGCAATGCCTTGTGCTTCTACGCGTTTGCGTTCGGCTTCTTGTTTTTCTTTTTGAAGCACGAATTGCATTTTTTGAGCATCTTGCTCGGCGTTGATTTTGGATTCGATAGACAGTTTGACGGAGGCAGGTAAGCTAATATTGCGGATAAGCAATTGTTCGAGCGTCAAGCCTCTTTGTTTAAATACACTTTCAATATCTTTATTTATTTTCAATTGAAACTCTTGTCTTTTTATCGAATATAAATCAACGGCTGCATAATCAACGGCATTATCCCGAATTTTTGTACGCGTCACTGGACGTACTATCACATCTTCATAGTTAGGACCGATTTCGCGGACGATATTGGGTGCTTCGGTTTTATTGACATGGTATAAAACAGTCAAGTCAATCACTAATTCAAGCCCATCGCTGGAAAGAATGCGAATAGCATCGTCACCTTGCTTATGTCCTTCTTCATGTACGCCCGACATAGTGTAGTTTTGAGTTCTGACATTGACGGGCGTAACATTCATAAAAGGATTGACGATGTTCAAACCGCTTTCAAGCACACGGTCTTGCACCTGACCGAATAGCTTTTGAACACCGACTTCGCCAGCATCAATTTGCTTCACACTCGCTAAAATTAGACCTAAAAGGGCAACAGCTATGCCTCCCATTTTGAGCGGACGATTGATTTTAGAAGCCGGGAAGTTAGGGTTGGATGGTAAAACGTAGGTAATACCAAAGATTAGAAGACCAATGAAAAAGAGGAACATGATGGTGTTAGTTTTTAAATGAAAAAACATTTTTCATTACGTAAAATTAACATTTTTACAATGGGAATAGTCTTTACCCTCATATTTTTGACGACTAAATTCTTTGTTTCTTATACTGTGGTGGCGTGGCGGACGCTTGGTGCTTTTATGGCATCTATATATTCTATAGTATCATCAAGGCTTTTTAAAACATGCATGTTGGTAGGAATATTAAGTTCTTTTGTCACTATTTGATACCCAGATATAAGGATTGTAGAATCTATAAAATGATTGGACAAATTATCTAAATAATGCTGAACAGGCATTTTGGCAAACGGCTCATTGATGAGCGTGAAGACATAATCGGGTTTGTGGACGCAGCAACAATCTTTCAAATCATCTAAACTAATATCTTGACCTAAATATATAACATGGTGACTTCGAGCCTTGAGAATATAATGCATAAAAAGCAAACTCAACTCTTGTCGTTCACCCTCAGGCAAATAAATAACGAATTTTTTAGCATCCTTGGGACGGACATTAGGCTCTTTATCAATGGCAACAATCACTTTTTGACGCAATAAATAACTCATAAAATGCTCTTGGACGGGATTGACCGAGCCTGTGAGCCAAAGTAAACTTAGCCGTTCCAAAAATGGATAAATGACCTCCATGATAGTGCGCTCGAAACCTATTTGTAGGATATTACTGCTGAGAATACGGTCGAATTTGTATTCATCCATTTCTATCATCGAAATGGTGAGCGCGTCGAATTGGGTATCATATTCAAAATTAATTTCTGATATTTGCGACACTTTATCCATAATTTCGGCGCGGGTCATCGTCGATATTTTGGAAATCTTTATACCGTTTTTATTGAGTAAGGCAATGTTGAGAAGCAACTTGAGGTCAGTATCATCGTAATATCTAATATTAGTCTTTGTGCGCGAGGGGCAGATGAGCTGATAGCGTTGCTCCCAAATTCTAATCGTGTGGGCTTTGATGCCCGAGAGCTTTTCTAAATCTTTGATGGAATATACCGCCACTGTACAATTTTTTTTGATTGTTAAACATTCAAATGAAAAAAAAGTTTATTTTATTGAAAAATTATTTATTTCAAAATTAGACATTAACTTTATCACAAATAAATAAAAATAGTCATTTTTAACTTTGATAACAATTCTCATGAAGAGCTTCAAAAGCATTTTTAAAGGTTTAATAACGCTGCTATTGCTTACAATAGCTATGCAATTAACGGCTCAAGATAGCTGTGTGTATCGTTTAAGGTTGTATGACCGATATGGCGATGGTTGGGATGATTCTCAGCTTTATATAAAATTGGGCAATAATGCCGAGCGAGCTTTTACCCACGACGGCGCGGCAGGTGTAGAGGCGGACAGTATTCGGGTGTATGATATACGCGTAAAAAACGGTGATACCCTTATCGTTCGCTACGATCCGCAAGGCAGTTATCAAGGCGAAATAAGATATTCGCTTTTTAATAATGCTGGCGACCCAATATTGACGCAGGGTCCTACCCCTCAGTCAGGCATTGTTTTTAGAAGCTCTATCAAATGCGTTTCATGTGGTATACCGCTCAACTTAACAGTTGCCAGTGTGAGGACTTTCACAACCACCATTAAATGGAACCCCTCAGTAGTCGGCACTCAACCGACTTATAGAATCGAATGGGGAGAGACTAATTTTACACCCGGCACAGGTCGAAATTCAGGTACCACTACGGATACCTTCGCCATTTTGCCCGGTTTGAAAGAAATCACCCGCTATTTTGTTTACGTCCGAACCTCTTGCAGTGGCTCTGCTACCGATACCAGCAAATGGGCTGGTCCTGTTTCGTTTATAACGGATACGGCTACAAATGTCGGCATTTCAGCCATCGTATCGCCTTTTGGTCGGTGTGATTTGGGTATTGACAGCGTACGGGTAAAAATTAAAAATTATGGCGGTGCTCCTGCCAGTTTGATTCCTTTTAAATACAGTGTCAATGGTGTGAATGCCCCTGTTCAAATGCCACAAGATGGTCTTTACACGGGCGTTATCAGCAAAGACAGCACAGCGACCATTGCTTTCAAAGCTGTTTCCGATTTTTCTGCACCTGGCGAATATAATATTGCTGCTTGGACAGAATTAGAGGGCGATAAGAATAAGAGAAATGACACCTTTAGAATAACCATCGTACGCCCACGCCTCATCAATCAATTCCCTTACCAACAGGATTTTGAAGCAGGAAAAGATACTTGGCAAAAAGTGGACAGCATCGGCAGATCTACTTGGGAATGGGCTACGCCGCGTTACAGATTCATTCAAGGCGCAGCCAGTGGCACTAAAGCATGGACAACAGCAGCAGATACCTCTTATCGCAATGCCGATACGAGTTATTTGCTCTCTCCTTGTTTCGATTTTTCAAGTTTTAATACTGACCCACGTATCAGCTTTGCTTTGAATTTTTATACTGAACCGCGTTTTGATGGTGCTTGGCTTGAAGGCAGTATAGACGGTGGTAATTCATGGACTAAAATCGGTAAGCGCAACACAGGCATTAATTGGTACAACGATACTATCAGTCGGACTGATTTTGAATTGTGGACAGGTACTACACGCCCAGGTTGGCATGTTTCTCAGAACACTTTGACGGGCATGAAAGGGCAAGCGCAAAGTCGCCTCCGTTTCGTCTTTCGCGCTGACAATAGCACCAATATCAATTTCGATGGCGTGGCTATTGATAATATCATTGTTTCAAATTCTGCAGTGACAGACCTCGCTTTGGATAGCGTCGGAAGAGTGGATATAAGCGATTGCGGTAGTTTGACAGATACCGTTTCATTGCGTATTTTTAATTTGGGAAATACGGCACAGGCTACTTATTCAGTCGGTTTTAGAGTGGATAATAATGCCCCAGTCACTGAAACGGTAACCAATTTTAATATTCCGGCGGGTCAATCAGCCCTTTATAAATTCAGAGCTCCTTTAAATTCTTTGACAACCGCTGGCACGCACACACTCAAGGCTTGGGTCAATCTCGCCGCCGATAATTTCAGAGTGAATGATACAGCTATGACCACTTTCTTTATCACGCCCGCTACAAAAGGGAATACAGTCTTTAATTTTGATGACCTTATACCCCCTCAGTATTGGACGGCAATTCGGGCAGGATTGGCTCGTGGCAGACACGGTAATGCGCCTGCAAACGGTTATTTATTCGCCAATATTTATGCGGATACGGCTGTTGTAGATGGTGATACGGTTATCACGCCCAATGCTCAATTATTTGATGTGACAACTAATAAATTTGGACCCGTCAGAGCAGATGATTCCTTGAAATATGATTATCGTTTTGTCAAGGAGGATAGTCCTTACGGCGGTTACGACCTCATTACAAAAGATACACTCAAAGTAATGGTTTCGGCTGATTGTAGCCCGAATTGGGTAGTGATTGATGTTGTGACTAAGCAAAATCATACGCCAACTAACTTATATCGCTCAAGAAGCGTGAGTTTAAAACAATTTGTCGGGCAAACGTTGAAAGTGCGTTTTCAAGTGACGAGTGCCATTGATACGTTTA
>JAYUUR010000462.1:0-3068 GCA_043754475.1 Saprospiraceae bacterium
TAAATACGGCTTAATCGGTTTCTTTTTGAACGCTGATGCCAAAGCTGACATCATGGTTATACCCGCCGAAGGTCCATCTTTCGGAATCGCGCCTTCGGGCACGTGTACGTGTATGTCATTATCGTCAAATACTGAGGGGGGTATGCTCAACTCTTCCGCATTGGATTTTAGGAAAGTCAAAGCGGTGGTGGCTGATTCTTTCATGACCGCACCGAGATTACCTGTGAGTGTCAAACCGCCTTTGCCCCTTGACAAAGAGCTTTCGATGAAGAGAATATCGCCGCCAACTGAAGTCCAAGCCAAGCCAATAGCCACACCGGGGATTTGCTCTTTTTCATAGAAATCATTGCTAAAACGAGCAGAACCTAACATTTTTTTCAAATCCTCCTCTTTGACTGTTGGAGAATATTTTTCACTCATTGCCACCTTTTTGGCAATGTGCCGCATCACCCCTGCCAAACGGCGGTCAAGCGAACGAACGCCTGACTCGCGCGTATATTTTTCAATAATAGCTGAAATAACCGCTTCTGACAACTTAACGTCTTTGGCTTTCAACCCGTGCTGCTTGCGTTGTTCGGGGATAAGGTGCTGCTTGGCAATTTCAATTTTTTCTTCTACTGAATAGCCACTCAAACGAATAATTTCCATTCTATCGAGCAAAGCAGGTTGAATGGTTTCGAGCGAATTAGCCGTAGCAATGAAAAGCACTTTGCTCAAATCGTATTCCAATTCAAGGTAATTATCATAGAAAGTAGAGTTTTGCTCAGGATCCAGCACTTCAAGCAAAGCTGACGAAGGATCGCCTCTAAAACTGGCACCGACTTTATCTATTTCATCTAAAATAAAAACGGGATTGGCAGAGCCTACTTTTTTCATGCTCTGAACAATGCGCCCTGGCATGGCACCGATATAGGTCTTCCGATGCCCTCTAATTTCCGCTTCATCATGTAAACCACCAAGCGACATGCGAATAAATTTTCTATCCAAAGCATTCGCCACTGACTTGCCCAATGACGTTTTACCCACGCCCGGAGGACCGACGAGGAGTAAAATCGGGGCTTTCATATCGCCTTTCAGTTTCAAAACTGCTAAGTGTTCGAGTATGCGTTCTTTGATATCATCCAAGCCATAATGTTCTGAATCAAGCACTTTTTTAACTTTTTTCAAGTCAAAATTATCAACAGTATAATCTTCCCAAGGCAAATCAAGCAGCGTTTCAAGATAATTTAACAAAATTGAAAACTCTGCCATCTGAGGTGACATCCGGCGCAACTTAGCCACTTCTTTATCAAACTGTGTGCTCACCGCTTTGGGCCATTTTTTAGACTTCGCCCGTTCTGCCAAGCGACCTACTTCTTCCTCTTGTGGGTTGCCACCGAGTTCTTCTTGAATGGTACGGAGTTGTTGATGGAGGAAATAATCGCGCTGCTGTTTGTCCATTTCAGAACGGACTTTTAGCTCTATTTCTCCTTTGAGTTGAAGCAATTGCAATTCGCCATCCATATGTTGGAGGATTGCTTCAGCTTTTTCGCTGAGGTTGTCCAATTCAAGGATATGCTGTTTTGCAGGCAGTTTCATATTCATATTGGAAGCGATGAAATTGAGTAGAAAAACATCGTTTGAAATGTTTTTCAACATCACTTGCGCTTCGTTCGGAATCTGAGGAGAGAGGTCAACGATTTCCCTTGCTTTATCGCGAATGGTTTCAATCAGTGCTTCAAACTCCAATTTATTAGTGGCTTCGATATACTCTTTAATACGGGTGTCGCCTTGTAAAAACGGTTCATCGTTTACCATTTCCACCAATTCCATGCGTTTACGACCTTGCAGAATGACCGTTGTAGAGCCATCGGGCATTTTCAAAAGGCGAAGAATCCGCGCGACTGTTCCAATTTTATAAAGATTTTCGCTTGAAATATCATCAGAACTGCTATCTTTTTGAGACAACACGCCCAATACTTTCGTCGTATCATAAGCCTTTTGAACAGCTTTAATAGATTTCTCACGCCCTACTGTAATAGGAATCACAACGCCCGGAAAGAGAACGGTATTTTTAAGGGGTAAAATGGGCATTATTTCAGGAAAAGTTTCATTTTTCTGAGTTTCATCCTCCTCGTCAATAGACATCATGGGCATAAATTCCGCATCATCATCCATCGGTGCCATCTGCGCATAGTCTTCAAAAATATCTTGCATTTGTATATTTTAATATTAAAATTTGTTGTGAATATGCCACCTTGTCAGTTTGTGTTCAGATTATTTTTATATAAACGTAAAACTAATTAAGGCAAGTTTTATACCACCGGATTTTTTATGACAAAACGGCAGATATTGCTTATTTTATTTCTTTGTTTTGACTTTATTTAAAACAAAATTACCGACATCGACACCTTGTTTTATGCCATTATCACAAGCAGGCATATAGTGAATGCCCGCATAAAAACGGCTTATGGCTGCTTGTTTGGCTGCTTCATCAAATGATTTAAATGAGCGTGGAGCCATACCAAATTGAACCTCCGTGCTATCCGTAAACGCCACATTGTCGCCATAAAGGGCTGTCAAAACGGAACAAGCGGCTCCTGAAAATGTGCTGTGACCACTTGGATATTCAGGAAATGGCGGCGTAACTATGATGGGTGTCCATTCAGGTGCTATATATTTGCTGATATAGGTTTCAGGACGAATCACTTCCGAACGATATTTTTCATCCCAACAACTGATGCTCACATCCAATTGGCTTATCGCTACTTTGGCATACGCCTCCGCTACTTGATAAATATCTTTTTTAAGCGTTCGGCTGGCATACATAGTAATATGCAGCCAATGCCCAGGCGGCGTTACTTTTTTAACGACAAAATTAAAATGCCCTGCATTATTGGTTGAAGCGGGACTATCATCCCAATAGCGGCCCGTTTCGATGCGCTCTGACGTAGAATCCGCTACGGATTTATACACTTCGTAGGCTTCTTTATAAAATTGGCTGTTTTTTGAAGAATCAAAAGGCGTACATGCTGCCGGTTTGAATTGGGCTGCTGAATCCATTGCCATCGGGCGTATTTTGCACCAAT
>JAYUUR010000463.1:0-9139 GCA_043754475.1 Saprospiraceae bacterium
ACAGAAATTGATTTTTTTCAAAAAAAATCAATTTCTGTTTACTAAACCTTAAAACCTGAGTTCACGCCAATTTCCAGCCGCTCCGATATTCTCTCTTAACAAACTGATTAGCCTCTTCAAAATTAGTGATTTTCATATTAGCTCCATCCCACAAGAGTTTTTTCTGACCTGGGTATTCAAAGCCACCGCCCGATTTCTCTTTGCGAATATTCAAGCTGCGAATAGCCAAATTACCCATAATGACCGTCTCCGTCAAGGGACCTGAATAGTCAAATGAAGAAGTTAATGCTTTGTGTTGAGGACTATTGAAGCCTGCCTTGCACGCCTCCGCCCATTTGGCTTGATGTCCGAAATCGTCTTTAGTGAGTTCATTATTGCTCAATATAGCGGGCATTTCTATCTTTTCACCGTTGAATTTATACACTTTTGCAAACCAACCGAAAATACCACACGTCATAACGCCTTTGGTACCGACCATAATAACACCGCCATCTTCCCGACCGATAGGGTCATCCGCAGGGATAATCGGATGACGCGAAGGGCGAATGCCGCCATCGCTCCAAGTCATGACTACTTCGGATTTATTTTTAGCAGATTTCGGAAATTTCATCGTCACCATTGAAGACGGTGGGCAACTGTCAGGCAAATATTCAGGCACCCAATCTTTTGTATAAATAGTGCCGACGCTCGCCTCCACTTCCATCGGATAGCCCAAACCCAAGACTCTAAACGGCGGGTCAATGAAATGACAACCCATATCGCCCAATGCACCCGTTCCAAAACTCCACCAACCACGCCATTTAAACGGATGATATGCTGGATGAAAATCCACCATCGGAGCGGGTCCAATCCAAGCATCCCAATTCATATCTTTAGGCGGTGTCGGTTTATCCTTAGGCGATTGAATGCCTTGAGGCCAGACGGGGCGGTTTGTCCAAACATGCACCGTATGCACTTTTCCAATCACACCTTTATCAAACCAAGCTGTTGAGAGGTATTTCACTGCTTCACTCGATGCGCCTTGATTTCCCATTTGAGTGACAATTTTATTTTTCCGAGCCATTTCAGTGAGCATTCGGGCTTCATAAATATCATGTGTCAAGGGCTTTTGTACAAATACATGCTTGCCGAGTTGCATAGCCGCTGTAGCAATCACCGCGTGGGTATGGTCAGGAGTAGTAACGAGGACACCATCAATGCTTTTCTCTTTATCGAGCAACTCACGATAATCGCGATAACGAGTGGCGTTTGGAAATTTTTCCATCATGCGTTTGGCTCTATTGAAATCTACATCGCAGATGGCGGCGATATTATTTTTACCATTGTTCCAACTGCAAGTTATATCCACTTCGCCTTTGCCACCACCACCAATTGCGGCAATATTGAGCTGGTCACTTGGAGCGGTGAAACCTTTGCCCAATACATGGCGTGGCACTATAAAAAAGCTCCCTGCCACCACTGAGCTTTGTTGAAGAAACGTGCGGCGTGTTATTTTCATGGTTTGACTTTTATTTTGATTAAAAAATGGCATTTTACTGAGGGGGTGTATTTTAATGAAAAGTGAAGAGTGAAAAATACTGAGAGGGGGTATTTTTCACTTTTCACTCTTCATTTTTCACTAAACTAAACCAATTTCCATCCTTCCCGATATTCTCTTTTCACAAATTGATTCGCTTCATCAAAATTGGTAATTTTCATATTCGGACCATCCCATAGCAATTTTTTACGCCCAGGGAAGTCGAAACCCGTGCCTGTTGTTTTTTCAGTACGCAAACCATAGCTGCGAATCGCTAAATTACCCATCAATATAGACTCGGTCAACGGACCTGATGAATCGAAAGATGAAGACAATCCCTTGTGTTTATCGCTATCAAAACCCGCTTTACAAGCTTCAGTCCAAGAGATTTGATGACCATTTTCAGGTAAAATAACCGCTTTAGGGTCAGGTTTAGCCATTTCAATTTTTTCACCATTGTTTTTATAAATCCTTGGATTTGCGCCATAAGTGCCGCACAACATAATGCCTTTAGAGCCAATCATGATGACACCATTGCTGCTATCGGCATCGCCTAAAGCATCCTCAGCAGGTATCAATTCAGGGTGAAAAGGACGAATACCCCCATCGCTCCATGTCAAAGTAATATCTGATTTATTCTTCTTAGTGGCTTTATATTTTAATTGCACACTCGAAGACGGCGGGCAACCATCGGGCAAATATTCAGGTGTCCAATCCTTCAAAAAGACTGAGCCGACGCTGCATTCTACTTCAGTTGGATAGCCCAAACCCAACACTCTGTAAGGATGATCCATCAAATGGCAACCCATATCGCCCAATGCACCCGTTCCAAAATTCCACCAGCCGCGCCATTTAAACGGGTGATAACTCGGATGATAATCTACCATTGGCGCCGTTCCAATCCAATTGTCCCAGTCCAAATCCTTGAGCATTTCAGGTTTACCAGTTGGTTTTGGAATGCCTTGCGGCCAAACCGGGCGGTTTGTCCAAACATGAACAGTATGCACTTTTCCAATCAAACCCTTATCAAACCAAGCGTTCATCTGTTTCGTACCCGCACTCGATGCGCCTTGATTGCCCATTTGTGTCACTACTTTATATTTGCGCGCTGCTTCGGTAAGCATACGGGCTTCATAAATATCATGCGTCAAAGGCTTTTGCACATACACGTGCTTGCCCATTTGCATAGCCATCATGGCAATAATGGCGTGATTGTGGTCGGGCGTAGAAACCGTGACGGCATCTATATCTTTTTGCTTATCGAACATCTCACGGAAGTCTCGATATTTAACGGCTTTCGGGAATTTATCAATTGAGCTTTTAGCCCGTCCCCAATCCACATCGCAGAGCGCGACGACATTATTGACATCATTATTCCAGGCGTTCAGAATATCTGAAGTGCCTTTTCCCCCTGCACCTACGGCAGCGATATTGAGTTTATCGCTCGGTGCGGTGAAACCTCTGCCCAAAACGTGGCGAGGTACAATGAAAAAGCTGCCCACAGCTAATGAGCTTTGTTGGATAAACTTACGGCGTGTAATTGACATATTGTTTTTATTTTTTTGAAATGAAATAGTTACCCCCTCAGTAAAAACCGCTTTTTAACTATAAAAAGCAAGATTATACACAGTTAGATGTTGTCTTAATTATGAGATTTAAAAATAAAGATTTCTTTTTCATTCCATCATTTTTAATGCAATAAAATAGACAAACGGCTCAAGTTTCTTTATTAATTTTAAAATCTCTACTTGTGGGGAATAAAAAGCCCCTCAGTAATAAATACATTGGGGCTTTATACTGACGTATCAGTTTTATATTTTAACCTTAAAAATTGTTATTGAGAATTATCATTCAAACCCATTTCTTCAAGGCGTGAAAGCACTTCATTTTCAGGCAGTTCAACAAGTTGATTTTTTGTTTCTCTTACAAATATACTCTTTTCCTTTGGTTTCTGAAACACCCCTCAGTATTTTCTTTAAAACTTCAGTAACTTACTCAACAGATTTTGCTCCTATTCTACTCATTTATTCAACTGAGTCATTACCTTCGCCTTCATGCCACACGTCAAACAGGAAAAAGAACGCTCCATCATTCGGCAGCAAATTCTTAAGCGCATCGAATCGCTCGGATTCAATGTTGCGCCGAAGCCGAATTGGGGTGAGCATTATTTTTTATTAAATGATGAAATAGGTATTTCTTTGGATTATGCGCACCTCAATTACCGCCGCGAATATGTCTTCAAATTCAATAAAGACAATTACGATTTTTTTTACAACCACCATCGCCATTTTTTCCAACTGTTTATATGTGAAAGCACTGAGCGTGTTTTCATAGTACCATTATCGCTTGTCATGGAGATATTCAACGATATATTTGCTTCAGGCGGTAATTTTAAAGAGTTCAAACCGAATATCAAACTACGCAACGGCGTATGGTTTCTCCGTTTTTTTGGACAATATGATATAACTGATTATCTAAATCGCTACGATTTTCTGATTTCAGAATCCAAAACCCTCTACCCGCTACCACCTGCGCGTTTCAGTTCTATTATTGAAGTCAAAACGCTTGAAGAAAAATATTTGCAATTGGCAGATGAAGGCAATTTGAGAGCCGATTCGCTTCATTCCGCTACTGTGGATATGCTGCGCCGCATCGGCGAATGGTCTGGTTTTGACGTCATTACTGAGGGGGTGCCGTTGGGATTGCCCGATTTTCCATACCAAATAGATTGTCTTTGGTACAAAAACGGGGACTTGTATTTGGCAATTGAAGTCTGTCATCATGGTGTGGTTGAAAAAGATAAAGACGCATTGAAATTAGCGAAACAACACGGTGCACGCAAGGTCATCATCGTATCAGAAATCAACAAAATGGAACGCATTCGCAAACTCTTTCTTTTTGAAGGCGATGTCAAATCGTGGACGGAAGTTTGGAGTTTCGAGCGAGTGTTCAGCTTATTTGAAGCCGGTTTGAAGTTTTTTAAGGATTTTGAAAAATTCAAGCGATATGGTTGGAACGATAATATGTCGGAATTTATTTAATATAAACAAGTTCCTGTTTTGAAATTCAGAGGGCTTCAACAAGGATTTCACTCTCCCACTTTTTCAAAGCATCACCTGCATTTTCAAATCGATTTTTAGGTTTTTTTGAAAGACATTTCCTTAAAAAATCAACAACTATGCTTGAAATTTCTTCATTTATGGGCATTCCTTCTATTTTATCAATATCATAATGAGGCTCTTCATTTATAATTTTCAAAGTCAACTCATGCCATGTCAAGGCTTTGAAAGGCAATTTTCTGAATAATAATAGATACATAATAACGCCCAATTGATAAACCTCCGAGCGGTAATCAGAACGCTCTTTCACCATATCAAATGAGTTTTGATCAATTTTTTCAGGCGCAATATATTCATGTACACCACCCTCATGCAGAATTTCAGTGCGCTGTAAATGCTCTCGATTAGCCAAATCAAAATCTATTAATTTGACCGTCAAATCATTTTTAATAAGAAAATTACTGGCGTGAATATCGCCGTGCAGTATTTTTTTATCATGCAAAATAGCCACACTTTTCAAAATTTGATTGATAACATCTAACCGTTGGGTTAAAGTCAAAATGGTATTTTCAGATAGTTTGCGTAGGCTTTGCCCTTCAATATATTCTAAAACAGCATAATTTTTTTCAACATTCCAATCTAATAACTGGCAAATTAACGCATGATTGCCCACCTCTTTTATCAATTCAAATTCTTGATTGAAAAAACGTTTATAATAGTTTTTTCCTTTTTCGGGCATATCATCAGGCAAAACCAACATTTTCAAAACGACTTTCTCCCCGCCCTTTTCAGCCAAATAAACGTGTAAAAATCGGTTGATACTGAGGGGGTCTATTACAGTATAGTTTTCAAATACATCTCCTGTTTTAAATGCCTCCTTAAAATTTATTTTACTTATTTTATTGGCTACTTGATTGGATATTAAAATCCCTCTATCCTGCATATCGTCAAAAAAAGATTGTACTATCGGCTCGGTTTCTTCAACTGAAGCCTCTGCCAATGCCGCAAAAGATGTCAAAACATTGTTCAAAAATTGAGAGGACTGAAAAGCCTCTAAAAAAAATTTGATGGTTGGATTGATAAAAAATATAGCATCACGCCTTTTGTTACTCAATACAAACAATTCTTTTTGCTTTACTTTTTGAAAAATATCGTCATTGAAAGTGAAATTTGTATCCAATGATTCAATTTCATGCGATTCAATGAATTCAAAAAAAGGGTTTAACACGTATTTTGTTCTTCTCATTTTTTCTTAAAATTAAAAAACTTCTGATGTATCACCTATACGCCAGAAGTTTTTAGTAGGTTTCATTTTTTCAGCTTACCAACCGCAGCCACAGCCCCAACTTTTGTTGCTTTTGTGACTTTTTTTGCTTTTTTTGCTTTTCTTTGATTTCTTATGGCTGCCTTTACCGCTTTTGCCTTTACAGCCGCCACCGCCGCGAATCATGAACATTTGAGCAGCTACTAATTGATTGATGTTGCTTTCTTTCAAATCTGCTAACATAACTTTAGAGTTTTTCATAGTACTTATTGTTTAAATAATTAATAAAATGGATTATAAAAATTTGCTGAAAAATGCTACGTCATAATGTTTTTAGAAACATACAATTATTTCGCAATTGTGAAACAAAAGTAGAAGGTATTCATCAGTATAGCAATCCCAATAGTTTAATTTTATTTTTATAATTTATTTTCTACCAAATTATGATTAAAGAAACAACAGCTATAAATTAATATTTTATTATCATCGTAAAATATTGATTTTCAATTACTTATAAAACACAACTCATCATTTATCACACCTTTTTTATACTCGAAATATTGTGTATCGGTAAAAGTAGTAGTTTGAAAAATACCTAAAAAACGATATAACAAAACAGACAGTGTGAATAAAAAGCTTCCGATGTAAGAAAATACATACACCGGAAGCCTTAGATAAGTTACAAACCAATTTTACCAACCGCAGCCATATCCGTGTCCATGACCGTGACCGTGTCCATGACCGTGTCCATGACCGTGTCCACCGCCTTTGCCGCTTTTCTTGCGGCTTTTTTTGCTGCCTTTTCTCTTACCGCCACCACCGCGGATCATGAACATTTCGGAAGCAACCAATTGGTTCATGTTGCTTTCTTTAAGGTCTGCCAATTGAACATTTGAATTTTTCATAGTACATTTCTGTTTTAATTAGTTAAAGAATTTAGATTAATAAAGTTAAAAAAAATATTACACAAAGCTTTGTTCTAAACAAGGTGCACAAAAATGGCTTTTGCTTCAATATCCTGCGATACAGCATTAGCCAATTATGGCTAAAGAAAATAAATGAGAACAACACTAAAAGGGAAATTCAATAAGAATTGATAGGGTTCTCAGAGTATGTTTTAATTCAGTATTAACTTAATCCATGCAACAAATGTAAACGCCTTAAATTTAAAAAGCAAGTCTTTTTTAAAATTTTTATTTAATCAATTTATTAAAAACAAATTTTTATTTTTATAACAATATAATTTACAATATTTAATAATTAAAAATAATATTTGTTCCAACAAACATATAATATTGAAAAGTGAAAAATTTGACGCAAAGATAACTGGTAGCCATTAGCCAACTAAGCTTCCCTATTTTTCACTTTAGGTTTGATAATCAGACGGAGAGCTTGGTCGTATGTGATGTAACTCCACACCCAATTGATAAAAATAAAGATTTTATTTTTCAGTCCAATTATGGCAAATAAATGGACAAAAAGCCAAATAAACCAAGCAAAAACGCCTTGAAAACGCCAAAAAGGTAGATCCACTACTGCTTTATGCCGCCCGACAGTTGCCATCGAACCCAAATCGCTGTATTTAAAATCTTTTGTGGGCTTGGCTTTCGCCATATTTTTTAAGTTATTCCCTAAGTTTTTCGCCATCTGAATAGCCACTTGAGCCACTTGCGGATGCCCAGTTTTAAACTTTTCAGGTTCTTCCATATAGGCTATATCGCCCAACGCAAATATGTCATCAAAGCCTTCTACTTGATTGAGCCTGTTCACTTTCAATCGCCGTCCTCTCACCGTTGCTTCTTTAGGCAAACCATTCACAGGATTGCCAATAATACCCGCCGCCCAAATCACTTTTTTTGAAAGTAGGGTCGTGCCGTCGCTCATCGTCACCGTTTCGCCATCGTAATCCGTTACGTTGGTATCCATTTTTAATTTAATACCTAACTCCGTCAAATACGTTTCTGCACTCCGCCCTGCCCTTTCAGACATGCCTTTTAGTAATATTTCTGCACCATGAATGAGGTGAATATCAATCTGTTTGTAGTTCAGTTCTTTATATTCCTTGGGCAACACATCTTTCCGCATTTCAGCCAATGCACCCGCTACCTCCACGCCCGTAGGTCCACCGCCCACGATAACGATGTCCATCAAGGCTTGTCGTTCGGCTTCGTCGTTGGTCAGCAATGCTTTTTCGTAGTCATTCAAAATGGCGTTGCGCAAGTACAAAGCCTCTGCAACAGACTTCATAGGAATGACATTATCCATCACTTTTTGATTGCCATAATAATTGGTATCGGCACCAACTGACATGACCAAATAATCGTATTTGAGTCGCCCCATATCCGTCATAATGCAATTTTCAGCAGGTAAAACTTCTTGAAATTCGGCTACTCTGAACAACACATTATTGGCTTTTTGAAACACTTTTCGGAAGGGGAAAACAATGCTACTTGGCTCAAGTCCTGCCATCGCGACTTGATAAAACAAGGGTTGAAATTGATGATAATTATTTTTATCAATCAAAATAACTTGATACATCGTGTTAGCTAATTTTTGAGCTAAAGTCAAGCCGCCGAAGCCTCCGCCGACGATGACCACACGTTTGTAACCAGGGTCTGGAATATTTAAAGGCATAGATTTAGGAATTTAATTTTATATTAATTTCAACTAAAATTTACTCAATTCTTTGAAAACTTTGAATGTCGGTAAACCCATAATCGTGGAATAAGAACCTTCAATTTTTTTAATTTTGCAATGCCCAATCCACTCTTGAATGGCATACGCGCCCGCCTTGTCGAAAGGCTTATAATGATGGATATAAAAATCAATTTCAGCCTCCGTCATATCATCAAAATAGACTTTAGCTGTGTCTGAAAATACCTTTTTTTTAGTTTTTGACATGAGACAAACGCCCGTTATCACCTTGTGCATTTTGCCCGAAAGGTCACGCAGGATACGTCGAGCATCCTCTATATTTTGAGGTTTATTATAAATTACATCGCCCAAAACCACAATCGTATCAGAAGCCAAAACGATTTCATCATCTACAATCCAAGCTCTCGCTGCCAATGCCTTTTTTTCAGCGAGGAATTGAGCCACTTTTTCAGTCGGATACTGAGGGGGTGGCGTCTCGTCGGTATCGGTTGGTCTAACAGTAACATTTGTAAAACCACTTTCTCGCATCAACTGACTGCGGCGTGGCGACTGAGAAGCCAGTATTATTTTTCGATTTAAAATATCCACTTGACAGTTATAATTTCATGATTAAAATAAAAACCAAACCACTCAACATGATAAGTT
>JAYUUR010000464.1:0-3051 GCA_043754475.1 Saprospiraceae bacterium
GCTACTGAGGGGTGGAATAGTGGTGTGAAACTCATGTCGGGAGCTAAAATTCAAAACTGTTACACTGCCGTAAAGCTCATTGGAGGCATTAATAATGCTCACGGTTCTGATTGGGGCATGATGTATATGGATTGTGCCAGTCTTATCAACAATGTATATGGTATCACAGGCAAGGATATTCAGTTTAATATGTATGGGCGTGGAGGCACTACAATTATGCAAAATGTTAGTGATGAAATACAACAAAATATAGCTAATTGGAGATATGTAGATGCTGAATTTCAGGCTCGCGTTTCGACAACTGATGTTTGGCTACATGATAGTTATTGGACAGGCGGTGCAGCTCCAAATGCAGGTACTCAATTCAGGTTTATTCAGAGAAACCCACACTTTCCTGAACCTTGGACTGGTACACTTCATTTAGATAATCCAATTTTAAATGATCCCAATACCAATACTCCTAATGATTTTCGTATTAATGCTTGCGGCGGTTTAGGTCTGCGAGGCAGTGACCCATTTTCTGGAAAAACAGAAATTATACTCAATGGTGGACGCTACGATACCAAAGTCCAACACGATGCAGCGATGGTAAAAATGAGAGAAAAAAACTTTGACCAATCAGTCAACCTTTTCAGACCATTAGCCAATGTACCTGCTGTTATTTATGAAAGGTCAAGCCCCGAAGCCCGTCATTTTATTGACAATGCTCGAATTTGGGTCTCTTACAGAGGATTGACCCCACGTGGTGCCAATGACGGTTGGCTGCCAGAAGCGTTTGTCGGGTTTACACGCAAAGTAGATGATTTATTTATGCTAAAACCGAATCCTGTTAATGCCGAATTTGAAATTCAATTATTAACAGGTAGCTATGAAATAAGCGTTTATGATGCTTTAGGAAAATTGATTTTACTCAAAAATACTGAGGGGGTCACTCAAGTCAACACTGCCGATTGGCAAAACGGTATTTATTTCGTCAAAGTCACTGATAAAGACAGTAATAAAGTGCAAAACAGTAAAGTAATTGTTCAACATTAAGAGATGTTTTTCTATTCTTAATCACCCAATAAAATCAAAACTTCAAATGCCTCACCGTCAAGCCATTATTCATGAGTTGTTTGAGTGAATCAATGCCAATTTTAAGGTGATTATTCACGTAGGAAGAGGTAACTAATTTATCCCCTTCTTCGGTCTTCACACCTTCAGGAATCATCGGCACATCACTCACTAAAAGCAAAGCACCCGTTGGGATATGATTTTTGAAACCAACGGTAAAAATGGTCGCCGTTTCCATATCAATAGCCATGCAGCGCAACTCGCGGAGGTATTCCTTAAAATCATCTTTATGCTCCCAAACACGGCGGTTAGTGGTATAAACCGTACCCGTCCAATAGTCCAACTCATAGTCTCGAATGGTGGTTGAAATCGCTTTTTGTAGCGCGAAGGCAGGTAAAGCAGGCACTTCAGGCGGCATATAATCGTTGGATGTACCCTCGCCACGAATAGCTGCAATGGGTAATATCAAATCGCCAACATGGTTTTTATCATGCCTCAAACCGCCACATTTTCCTAAGAAAAGTACAGCTTTAGGTGTGATTGCGGTCAATAAATCCATAATAGTGGCAGCATTGGGGCTACCCATGCCGAAGTTAATAATGGTGATATTATCTGCCGTAGCGCATTGCATGGAGCGGTCTTCTCCCATCATCGGAACGTTGTGCCAATCAGCGAACATTTTTACATAATTACTGAAATTTACAAGAATAATATACCTGCCAAAGTCGTCCAATTTTTGCCCTGTGTATCTTGGCAACCAGTTCTCAACAATGTCTTTTTTTGTTTTCATACAAAGTATTTTGTAGCGTGAAATGCTTGTTTCACTTATGATAGAAGTGGGCGAAGATATAAAACTAAACAGATTTCAAGCGCAATTCATAAATATTGATTAAAAAAACATGCCTTTTCCTTTCAATATGCATAGTAGAATGTTTTACCTCATACCCCTCAGTATTTAAGCCTAAAAAGAATTTTTTTGAAATATAGCGGTTGGGTTCAGTGATTAAAATAGTGCCATTGGGTTTTAATAAAATTTTAAAAGCATTTAGAAGCGGTTCAAATGCTCTGCTCTCATAAGCCACATCAGAAGCCAATAAAATATCGGCTGATACTGAGGGGTCAGGACTTCGCCAATCCAACACTTGAAAACGAGCATTATTTTCAGGCAAATTTTGTAACCAATTTTGCTTAGCAAACTCTAAAGCTTCGGGCAAATAATCAGTCAAAACGACTTCTTTAGCACCTAATAAACCTGCAACTATGGAAGGCAATCCTAATCCGCAACCTATTTCAGTAACACTTTTTTTATCGCTAACTAATTGATTTTCAACTAAATACAAACTCATGGCGATAGCAGACGCCCAAAGCTCCGCCCAATATGGAATCCGTTCATCTTTCACATCTTCATGGTCAACTCCTTTTTGAATTAAGTCATCGAAAAGCGCATCTATATTTTCAATAATGGTCAATTTTACATCAAAATTACCTATTGCTACTTCTATATTTTTAGTTAGAAAACCCATGACCTAAAGGTAAAATATTTGTCGGGTAAACATAAAAAAAACCGCTTTGAGCAAAGCCAAAGCGGTTTAAAAAAATTGTCAAAGCATACAAAAGTTCTTTATTTAGCAATATTTATTTGCTTAGTGATATCGCGTTTTCCTTGAGCCGAAACCCTTAGGAAATAATTGCCAGCTTTCAATTGAGCCACTTCGATATGGAAAGGTTGTGCGTCAGCCTCTTCAATGACGAACGTGCGCTCTACTTGCCCCATCTGATTGTAAAGATAGATATTGACATTTTTGCCGACATAATTTGCCAAATCAACATCTACAAATTCAGTAGCTGGATTAGGAAATACTTTGATTTGGCTCAACTCACTATGGTTCACCAATTTTGTAGCAGAAATTCTAACAGAACCATCTACCAAAACTGACATCACTCTGTAAAAATTGTCACCCTCCGTAGGGCTTTCATCATAAAAAGAGTAGAAATTCA
>JAYUUR010000465.1:0-9075 GCA_043754475.1 Saprospiraceae bacterium
TACAGGATTTTTCAATTAGCATTTCATGTGTTTTCCTTGCAAAAATACCTGTTTTAACCCTTTTGCTATGGCTTTAAAAAATCTTCGGAGTTTTCAGAACTAATCAATAAATTTTTTCAGGTACCCGATAATTGGATTTGTTTTGATACCAATCTATATATTGCACACCATTGCTCTCAGCCCATTGATTGAACTTCAAAAATGCTTTATTAACTGATATTTTCTCTATTGGGTAACTAAACGCGTGAGTAATATTAATAGCCCAAGGTAATAGTTTTTTGGTTTGATAATATTTACCATTTCCTGTGTTATCATCTGCCGTTTGAAAATAAGCTGTATTCGCTAAAGTCGTAGGCGTTTTACCTGGAAGGTGTACCTCACGGCCTCGTTCACGGTTGATAAAAATAAATGGATTGTAGGGTGCGTTGCCTAACACAGATTTATCAATCGGCTCTGAAAATTTGATAGCTAAACGAATAGTATCATATTTTACTAATGCTTTATCTTTTTCTGTATTCACAAAGCCACCGCCCGGAGTACTCATTAAGTTAAAACCATTATCCAATGCTACAATGACAGCTCTATTTTGACCGGCTTCTGTGCCATTGCCAGAAAGTTTGATGATATTTTCCTTCAATTTCATGCCCGTAACGGAAGCTACTTTACTCGAAGCAACAGGCAATTCAAATCCGAATCCGTTGCGATAGCTTGCTCCCATAGCTTTTAAAATAAGAGTTGCTTTTATTTGAGTCACTTTATGAGCAGCATTGGATCTTTCCTCGAAATTATAATCAATAACCATATCATTCATATCATAATCACCTTTAGAAGGGAAAGCATCTTCAAATGCTAATGTACCATATTGATTAGCGGAAGGACCATAGCTTACAAAAGCATAAGACGGGTCATTGGGCGCAGCATCTTGTGCATCAGGAATACCATCTTTATCTGCATCAGGGGCATAGTTCGAGGTTTGTGCTACATTACTTGTTTCGATAGCAGCAAATGAATTTGTCGTTACATAAAAAACTGCATCATTAAAGTCATTATCACCATCAGGGCGATTTAAGTCTTCAAAGCCCATCAAGATGAGCTCGCGAGCAGGGTCAGCCAATAATGCAATATGATTTCTGTAAGAAACTGAAGTAAAAGTATTCAAATTACGGGTAGAATATCGCATTGGTAAATTAGAAGACCTCTCTGATACGATATTTTGAGGCGTTGTCCAACCGTCTGGCACTAAAAACCATCCAATACTTGTACCTGCTGGAAAACTACCCAAAAGCACTTTATCGCCTGTGCGTAAACCTCCACCACTATTGTAAAAAGATACATTGGGGAATATGACTTTGAGATTAGTAATTTGGGCTGCTGTAGTAGGCGGATTATTCGTAGGATAAGAATAATAACCCAATGAATTTCTATAACCTGCTCCTTCATGAACGAATGTTACCCATACTGATGCAGTATCTTTTAATACAATATTGGTTTGTATATTAGATGAAATATATTCAGGGTGGAACAATGGAACAGGCTGATACTCAGGCAATGATGCATTTATCATGTTTAGAACATCTTGACTTACTACATCGCCTTTTGGCAATAAATAAAGTGGAACGCCTTGAGAATTATACCTGCCCATGTAGTTGAAAGTAGAATTTACACCACTTCCACCACCACCTGATCCACCTTTTTTGTCATCGCTCACTAAACCACTGCGTTTGGTATTTTCACCACCGATGTTGATAGAGACATTATCAGTTTTGACGCTGACGGTTTGATATTGGGGTAAGCCAATATAATCTGTCATGACTATCAACCTATCGATATTAGCAGTCACATCGAGTTTCGTTTGGAAGACCCCCTCAGTATTTGTCTGAGCTGTCATCAATAAAATACTGTCTTGCCCGTCTTTTTCAATAGCGTATAGCTTGAAAGGTACGTTGTTAAGCCTTTTGCCTGTATTATCGCTGGCAGTGATATCAACATTAATATCTTGGCTGGTTTTAAATGTGAAATTAGCAGGGATAGTCAGTTGATCCATTGTCTTTTCTGATACGTCAATAACTGCTGTGTTATTTTCAGGAATGTCGAAAGGTTTACAAGCTCCGAAAACTGCGAGAGAAATAAAAAAGAATACCTTTTTCATATTTAAATGGGATGAGTTTTGTTATTAAATTGATTTTAATAAAATTTTTCAATAAATTCTTAACGTTGTTTTATTTTTTCAGATGAATCTTGAAATTGATTATGTCCGTAGAGATTAGACATTTTCCTGCTGCAAAGCGGCAACGGGTGTTTTAAATAAAATCCATAAATCAAGTTTAAAGGAGTACGATTGAGCATATTCAACATCCAATCGCTTGCGGCTATCGGCACTCACGCCCGATTTGCCCCGCTCGGTGACTTGCCACAAACCCGTAATTCCTGCTGGTGCTGCATAACGATAAATCGCTTCGTCAGTCGTCAAATGCTCCGCTTCATAAACTGGTAACGGTCGGTTACCAACTAGTGACATGTCGCCTTTTAATACATTGATTAGTTGTGGTAATTCGTCAATACTGCTGCTTCTGATAAACTTTCCGATACGTGTAATACGCGGGTCATTTGTTATTTTTAAAAAAGGTTGCGCTTTCTCTTGTTTTGTCAACCAAGTATCTTCATTCACCCAGCCTTCATCACTAAATAACATTTCCCCTTCGATTTCATTTATCTGAATATTGACTTTCTCTTCAAAGCTTTCTTTATTCTCATACTGATTCAAATGTTGCATTTTCGCCAACAGCTTATCGGCATCAGTGCGCATAGAACGGAATTTGTAAAAATCAAAAACCTTGTAATGCTGCCCCACCCGCTTGGATTTGTAAAAAATAGGTCCTTTACTTTCTATTTTAATGATAAGAGCAACGATTATTAATATTGGACTCAATAAAATTAAAGCTGTTAAAGCGGCTAAAATATCGAAAGTCCGTTTTAGATGATTGTAGATTTTTTTATTCATGAACATGATGTCAGTTTTATAATGTGTTTTGAGTGTATTTAAAAAGCTGCGGCAGCGCGCATTATTTTGCCAATAAAAGAAGGTTTTAAACTGACAATTGGTGTTTCTACTTTTTCTAATTGTTTCTGAATGCGGAAATCTAATTCAGTCGGATGAAAAGGCTTTGCCATAAAATCCGCAGCACCTGCTTCAAGGCAACTCAAGCGGCATTTGCTTTCCCGTAAACCGCTTACTACTATTGTCGGAATGTTGAAAGCGCCTTGGCGCATGGTTTTTATAAAATCTAAACCGCTCAATTCAGGCATTTCAAAATCCGTTACAACCAAGTCAGGGCACGCGCCTTGCATAATATCATCTAAGGCATTAAGCGGATTTTGATAGGATACAACATTGTACTTTTTCTCAAAAAAAATGGTTAAAAACTGGGTCATCATAGGCGAGTCGTCAATGATAAAGATTGTTGGCTTTTGCATAGTCAATAGAAAATTTTGTAAACTGGTTAGAAATTATAAGATTGTAAAAATTAAAATTGATGGTGCAAAGATGGACGAGGATTGACCACCCCTCAGTATTTTTTCGGGTTTCGGTCAGAATGTTTCGGGAATTGGTTGATTTTAGGGTTTTTTAAAGAAAACGTTTGTTAAGTAACTGGTGTTACGCAAAATGCACCAGAGGTGCATCATATTGGTAGAAAAAAACAGTATAACGGTTTAATAGCCGCATCGCGGCGCAATATAAAATGTCTTAATTACGCCCCGCTGGGGCTTTATACTGAGGGGTATGATTTGACTACCGATATGATGCACCTCTGGCGCACTGTGCGTGATATCAATAATTGATGATTATTTGGAATAGATTTTTCTGAACAAGGAATGATATTGCTTCATTTTCAATCCCAGCCCAATTATTACCGAAAAACCGTTGCTTCCTACCAAAAGCCGAAAATGTCTTAATCTACTCTATAATCTCCTTTAATTTTAGGTTCAAATACACATAATAACAATCTAAAATATTCAAAATGATATTCTTACAACTACTCAACAGCTTACTATTGGCTTACCTCGCTTGGGGCGCAATTTATCAATTCACCTTCTCATTCGCCGGTATTTTTTATAAAAATAAATCTGTCAAATCCGCTAAAAAAATGCGTCGGATTGCCGTTTTTATCCCTGCTTATAAAGAAGATGGCGTCATCATCGAAACGGCGAAAGCGGCTTTGAATCAGCACTACCCATCTAATTTGTATGAAGTAATTGTCATTGCAGATAAATTAAAAAGCGGGACAATCAATCAATTGTCCAGTATGCCAATTCAAGTGATTGAGGTAGCTTTTGAAAAAAGTACAAAAGCTAAAGCACTGAATCAAGCACTCTCACAACTGAGGCATTGTAATTTTGAAATAGCCGTTGTTCTCGATGCGGATAATATTATGCAGCATGATTTTTTATCGCGTGCCAATGATCGTTTTGAAGCAGGATGTAGAGCCTTACAAGGTCGCCGAGCGGCTAAAAATGAACAGTCAGGTTTTGCTCTTTTGGATGCGGCGAGCGAAGATGTGAACAACCACATACTCTGCAAAGGGCATCAATCTTTGGGTTTATCAGCCCGTTTAGCTGGCTCAGGTATGGCATTTGACTATACCCTTTTCGACTCTATTATGGCAGAAGTGACGGCAATCGGCGGCTTCGATAAAGAGTTGGAATTGCGTTTCACTCAAAAAGGTGTCAAAGTAGAATATGATGAATTAGCCATTGTTTTTGATGAAAAAGTGAGCCAATCCAATCAATTCTCTCGTCAACGCAGCCGCTGGTTGGCAGCTCAATATCGCTACGCCAAGCAGTTTTTACTGAGGGGGGTCATGGCTTTTATATTCAAAGGCAATATTGATTTTTTCAATAAAACGCTACAAATGACTTTGCCGCCCCGGTTAATTATCCCCATCGTCTTATTTCTTGGAACATTAATCAATGCTCTATTTTCAAGCGATGTTGCCTTATTGTGGTTGGGTGCGTTGATTTTCAGCGTTACGTCGTTCATTTTAGCTATGCCGAAATATTGTTTTCAAGTAAAAAATCTAAAAATGTGGGTCAATATCCCGCGAGCGTTTGGCGCAACCATTGTGGCACTTACCCGCCTACGCGAAGCCAACCGTGTTTTTATTCATACATCGCACCATGTTTAATTATTAAAAAAATGAAAATTCTTTACGTCTGCAAATCTCTACCACACAGTTTTCAAGGCGGTATTCAAACGCACGTTTGGAAGCTGTCGGAATACATGTTGCAATTAGGTCATGATGTCACCATTTTGACTGCTGGCAGTTGGCTCAAAGGCGAGAAGCGGTGTGAAATGAACGGTCGGCACATCATCCAAATACCTTATTTGCCCATGCGGCGGCAGCCCATTCTGCCTTTTTTTTTAGAGGAATTATCATTTAATGCAGCCGTGAATCGGTGGATTTCTAAAAATATACACTCAAATGGAACGCATCAAGAAGGACACTTTGATTTAATTCATTTGCAAGGGCGGAGTGGTTTTACTTTTCCTAAAAATAAAAGCACTACGCCTATTATCACCACTTTTCATGGATTAATTGCCATTGAAAATGAAAAATCCTATAAAAGCGGCGTTCAAAAATACTTACATGAGCAATGGGCAAGTTATTTTGAAAAAAACGCACTCAAAAATAGCCATGCTATCATAGCGGTCAGCGAGGAAATGCAAGCCGAAATCTTAGATGTTTTACCTGATATGGGTTCTAAAATCACCATCTTGCCCAACGGTGTAGACATTCAAAAACCAAAGCCCATTACCGCATCCTCCTTACTTGAAACCAAGCCCAATACTCTTCTTTTTGTCGGCAGACTCGACCGAATAAAAGGCATTTTCAAACTCATTGAAGCCTTGAAAAATGTGCGTTCCGACATTCAATTAGTCATGATAGGCGATGGAAATGAGCGTCAAAACCTCGAAAAAGCCATTTTTACTGAGGGGGTCTCTGAACGAGTCAAACTGTTAGGCACTTTGCCCAATGAATCGGTTATGGCATGGATTGCTCAATGCGATGCGCTTATTTTACCATCTTTTCATGAAACTCAAGGCATTGTCTTGCTTGAAGCCAATACCTGCGGCAAGCCCGTAATTGCTTCTAATATTAATGGTATAAAAGAAGTGGTGACGCACGGCTACAATGGTTTTTTATGCAACCCTTACAATCCTGAGCATATAGCTGAAACCATCAATCGTCTTTTTTCTGATCCTCATTTGATGAAAAAAATAGGGGAGAATGGACGGCAACGCGTCATCGAAAAATATGATTGGGCAATCATCGCTCAACAAACAGAAATGCTTTATAATCAGGTTGTACAAAATTTTAATTCAGCTAAAGACGTGCAAACTATTGAAAATCAACGATTTGTATTAAAAAAACCTGTAAACGCATAAATGAAAAAGCCTGATTTTTTTCGGACAGGCAGCCAATCCCTGATTGCCGGTGCTGCACAACAGGGTTTTGCTATTCTGCATTTTTTATTGATAGCCCGATGGCTGGCAGTAGAATCACTCGGCACATGGGCGATGTTTTTGACTTTGACATCCTTTGTAGAAATGGCTCGATTGGGCTTAATTCAAAATGCCCTTGTCCGATTCGGGGCGCAATATCCAGATGAAAAACCTCAAATTGCAACGGCTGCCTTGGTTTTGAGTATAGGCTCAAGCATTTTAGGTGCTGTATTATTGTTCACAATATGCTTTTTACTGAGGGGTGTGTTCAATATGTCTGATTTGCCTAAATTGCTTTTAGGCTATGTTTTCCTCGCCGCTATCAATGCTATTTTACGCTTGTTCGACGGTTTGAAAATGGCAGAACAGGACTTTTTAACGGCGGCTATTTCAGCATCCATATTTGGCGGTTTGTTTTTAAGTTTTACGATTTTTATTAAAATATTGACATCGGATTTGACTGTCATATCTCTGCTTTATTGTCAAATAGGCGCATCAATCCTCACTCTTTTAATTGTTTTTGTTTTAAAAATTAGGCATTTCAGATTTGGAGATTTCCAAATAAAATGGGTCAAACAACTCTTCAACTTCGGGCGATATGGCATGGGTACTAATTTAGTTTCGATGGTTTTTCAACGGGCTGATATGTTGATATTAGTCAGTTTTGTTTCGCCAGCGGCTTTGGGTATTTACAATGTCGCCACGCGCATTATCACTTATCTTGATTTTCCTTTGAATCAATTAGGGTTGGCACTTTTACCCAAAATGGCATCTGAAGTCATTGAAAATGGAGAACGGCAGACGGAAACATTTAAGATGTATGAAAAAACCGTCGCTACCCTTTTGGCACTCACTCTGCCCATGACATTGGGGGCGTTTTTCGGTGCTAAAATATTGGTCGGACTATTGGCAGGCAGTGCTTATCATGAGGCGGTGCCATTGCTTCAAATTATGTTGATTGGTAGCATTGTCAAACCTTTCGGGCGCGTATTCGGTATTCTTTTAGATGCTATTGGAAAACCCGATTGGAACTTTAAAATGTTGATAATCAGCATGTTAGTCACGCTATTTTTGAATTTTTTATTGATTCAGCCTCAAATACTCGGCGGTACTGAGGGGGCAGCATGGGCGTCTGCATTGTCCATTATCATCACGATTTTCATTGGTCAAATGGTTTTATTGCGCCATTTTCCTATCCGTTTTCATTCTATTTTCAATCAAATTTTACCCACATATAAACTCATTTTAAAACATAGATTTTAATGAAAAACCCACTCGTTTCAGTCATAACTGTCAATTATAAACAAGCTGCAATCACGTGTGCATTATTGGATTCAATTGATAAAAATGCTTATAAAAATCTGGAAGTTATCGTCGTCGATAATGGTTGTGAAAAGGATTGCACAGCCGATTTTCAAAAACACTACCCCTCAGTAAAAGTGCTGATGAGTGCCGAAAATTTGGGATTTGCAGGGGGCAATAATTTGGGGATTAAAGCGGCAAAAGGGGATTACATTTTTTTAGTCAATAACGATACCGAGTGGACGAATGGATTGGTAGAAGCCCTTTTGAAACGCTTCGAATCGGATGCTGCAATCGGTGTAGTCAGTCCTAAAATTCGCTACCACCACACGCCTGATATGATTCAATTTGCCGGTTTTACAGAAATAAATCCCTTGACAGGTAGAAATGAAACCATCGGTAAAAACGAAAAGGATATGGGGCAACATGACAGACCCTACCCCACCCCCTACGCACATGGCGCAGCCATGATGCTCAAGCGCGAAGTGCTTCAAAAAGCCGGACTGATGCCTGAAAATTATTTTTTATACTACGAGGAATTGGATTGGTGCCATCAAATTAAGCAAGCAGGTTATGCGCTTTGGTACGAGCCGACGGGCTTGATTTACCATAAAGAAAGTGCTTCGGTAGGCAAACTGAGCACGCTGAAATTGTATTATTTGACGCGTAACAGGTTACTTTTTATGCGCCGCAATATTAAGGGTTGGCGTTTGGGTCTTTTTTTGAGTTATTTTTTCAGCATTATTTTTCCTGCAAAAAGCTTGTTTTTCCTCATAAAAGGCGAATGGACTTCATTTTTAATCTTCCAAAAGGCAATTTTTGATATTAAATAAAAAACATTAGAATAACTCCTTCGTAATACCTTTCAGCTTCTTCTTTGGATTAAATCATTTTTTCAAACAGATAGGTATGAAAGGTATAGTTTTTACGGAATTCATGGACTTAGTCGAAACCAAATTCGGCTACGAGATGGTTGACCGCATCATTTTAGACAGTAAAGTGCCTTCCAATGGCGCATATACGTCTATTGGCACATATCCTTTCGCCGAAATAGTGAAACTCATGCGTCACCTCAGCCACAATACAAACATCCCGACGGATGAGCTTTTGTATATGTATGGTAAACATTTCTTCAGCGTTTTGCTAAAATCCTATCCTCAGTTTATAGAGCGGCTCGACAATGCGTTTCAATTCTTTGAATCCGTTGATCGCTATATCCATGTCGAAGTCCTAAAATTTTATCCCGATGTGGAATTGCCGCGCTTCAAAAC
>JAYUUR010000466.1:0-27830 GCA_043754475.1 Saprospiraceae bacterium
GAAATTCTCCGATAAAAATGCTTTGGATACCAAAATCTCTTTCTGTTTGGCATCCAAAGATCCAACAGGTAGAGCCACAACGGGCATACTGAATGTGCCGACATCCGTCAGTTCATGGCTTGCCGATGATAAAATGAAATCAGCCACCACAGGCGGCAGCACCACATGGGATAGCGAAAAATATCTGAATATTTGGGTGGTCAGCTTTCCCGATAGCATCAGCGGCTACGCTCAAATGCCCGCCGGACCCGCCGTTACCGATGGCATCGTGATTGATGCACGGTATTTCGGCAAAAAGAGCAATAACAATAAAGATTTTCCCTATACCGAAGGCAAAACCTTGACCCATCTATTAGGCAGCTATCTGAATGTCTATGAATTATGGTCGGAAACAAGACAATGCGGCGATGATGGCGTGGATGATACACCCATTCAAAACGCCCCAACGCTCGGCTGCGTAGATTACCGCCACGTCAGCACGTGCGATGGCAATCCCGTAGTGATGAGCATGAATTTTATGGACAACACAAACGACCCCTGTCAATATATGTTTACCACCGGGCAAAAGAAACGGATGCACGCTTGTTTAGTGAAAGACGGAATTCGTTATAAATTGGTGCAATCTGGCGAAACACAATGTGCCAACGGCAATAATACCCAAGCCTTGCAAAAGCCCCGAATCGTGAAGCCAATAGAACCAATGGCGCTGGCATCATTCAGTTACCGCATCTATCCCAACCCTGCCCAAGAAAGCATCAACTTTGAAATCGCTACTGAGCAAACAGCCAAAGCAGAGGTTACTATTTTCAACGCGCAAGGCAGCATTCAAAAGCAATTGTATTACACGGTCAACGAAGGCAATCAAGTGTTTGAAGTGAAGTGCAGCGATTGGTCGCCTGGCTTATACTTCGTGCGGATGCAAGTGAACGAAGATGTGAAGACGGAGAAGGTGATTATCAATCGGTAAGATTGATTAATATTATAAAACAAAAAAGCTACCTATTGGAATGGGTAGCTTTTTCTGTTTTACTTATTAAATCTATATCCTGTAAATAATTTATACTTTTGCAGCTACAAGCACCCCTCAGTCATGCAGAGCTTGTCATGCTTTTAGCTTGATGGTGCACTGCGCCAATGGCGTGAAATGCACTCATATTTTTCATAAAAATTAAAAATAAAACATTCAATTATGACATTAGAAGGAAAAGTAGTGCTCCTCACAGGCGCATCAAAAGGCATCGGCAAAGTATTAGCTCTTGCATTAGCAAAACATAAAGCACATGTTGGCATCGTTGCCCGAAGCGAAGCCGAATTGAAGGCAGTCCAAGCAGAAATAGAAGCGATGGGGTCAAAATGCCTTGTTTTTGCAGGCAGTGTGGCTGATGAAAATTTGGCAAACCGTGCCATGAAAGCCCTGCATGATACCTTCGGCGGTATTGATTTCCTCATCAATAATGCGGGCTACGGCGTTTTCGGCACTACTGAAAGCTACACTGCCGAGCAATGGTCGGATTTGTACGATACCAATGTGAAAGGCACATTTTTGTTCTCAAAAGCGGCTTTACCTTATATGAAAGCGGCAGGACACGGGCATATTATCAATATTGCATCCGACGTAGCGAAGCGGGTTTTTGATGGCGGTGCTTTGTATTGCTCCTCAAAATTTGCACAAGATGCTTTTTCTGCTGCTTTGCGTAAGGAAGTGCGGAAGTTCGGCATTAAAGTATCAGTGGTTTATTCAGGCTTAGTTGATACCATGTTTCACGCAAGACCGCAAGGCGATGAACACCATAAAGACTGGCTTAAATCGGAAGATATGTCGGATAGCATTATCTACATCATGAATCAACCCAAGCACGTGGTCATTGATGAACTGATGATACACCCCCTCAGTCAAGACTATTAAAATCATAACATTCATCCAAGTAAATTGAAAATTGATTTTACAATTTACTTGGATGAATGTATATTTGAGTCATGATTGACCGCTTAATAACCCAAAGAGTTCTGCGAGATTTGAACTGGTCGCCTATTGTTGGCTTGATTGGTCCTCGACAAGTAGGGAAGACTACACTTGCTCGATATTTGCAAACGCAAATACAGAAACCCACTATTTACCTTGATTTAGAATTGAGAGAAGATTGGTTTAAATTAGAAGATGCTCAATCCTACCTCATGGGGCATCAAGACAAATGTGTTGTAATTAATGAAATTCAAACACGCCCTGAGCTTTTTGCTTTACTGCGGGCTTTGACTGACCAAAAGCGTGAACCTGCCCGTTTTATCTTATTAGGTTCTGCTTCACCGCATATCGTCAAACTCAATACAGAAACTTTAGCAGGGCGCATTGCCTACCATGAATTAACGCCTTTTTCTTATTCTGAAATCAAAATGCTGTATTCTCAAGAAGAACACTGGCTGAAAGGGGGGTTTCCAGGTGCTTTATTGGTATCGGAGGATTTTATTAGTAGAAAATGGTTGGATGATTTTGTTGAGACTTTTATTCATCGGGATTTAGCCCGCTTGGGTTTTATAATTTCTGCTACTTTGGTTCGCAATATGCTCTCCATGCTCGCTCATTTGCATGGTGGGCAATTGAATACAAGTGCTTTAGCGAATTCATTAGGTTTGACGCATCCAACAGTCAATAAATACTTAGAACTTTTGGAAGGCAGCTTTTTAATTTGTCGTTTGCCACCATATTTTAAAAATGTTGGAAAACGATTGACTAAGTCGCCTAAAATTTATATTCGTGATAGTGGTTTATTGCACTATTTATTGCGCATTTTCGACCATGAACAATTGCGCGGCAACCCCTCAGTAGGGGCATCTTGGGAAGGCTATGTGATAGAGCAAATAATGAGAGAAGCACCTGAATTTTCTAATTTTTTTTATTATCGTACTCAAAATGGAGCAGAAGTAGATTTATTGATGATTACGCCAAGTGGTAAAATGGTCTGTATTGAAATCAAGTTTTCAGTAGCACCTACTATTTCAAAAGGCTTTTATCATTCAGTCGAAGACCTGCAACCGCATTATAAATACGTGATAACACCTTCTGGCGAATGTTTTGACCGCAATGATGGCTTACGCATCTGCCCTTTGAATATTTTTTTAGAGAAAGAATTGCCGACATTGATATAAAGATAATTCCGAATTATCGTTTGCATCTACGCATACCGCCGCCTGCGTTGGCTTTGATGGCGGTATGCGTATATGAATTGTTCGATGATTTTTTCTTTTTACCCCCCTCAGTATCAAGCCTTCTTTTTATGATTTTCTATAACTTGATTTACTTTTTCAAGTGAAATATCTAACCATTCTGCTATTTCATTATTGGATAAACCTTTCTTAGATAGTTTTAGGATTGTCTCAGTTTCTTTATTATCTTCTCCTTTTTTTTCTGCTAAAATCAAATCTTGGGCATCAGCCATTTTAGTGTGTTGCTCACTTGCGATATTACGCAGTTCTTTAAGATACTTTTTGTAATCCTTTGCGTCTTTTTCATTTAGCTTCATTTCGTCCAATTTCTCACTCGCTTCCTTCAAACCTTTTGCCGAGAATTCTTTTTTTATCTCTGCATTTTTAAAGAAATAAATCCATTCATCTAACTTGTCTTTAACTCGATTGCCAAATTTACCGACTTTAATAACCCAGTATTCGGGAAATATTTCGTGTATATTGTTTTTATTATAAAGTTCAACTTGTTTATCTCCCAAAGTTAGAATATCATGTTTATGAATACCTTTGAAAATAGTCGTACCCTGATAAACATAGTCTTTACCTTGTCCTAAGTCAAAGTAAGCAATGGTAACAGAAATTATTTTTTTTACTTCAGCATAAGGTTGACCTTCTTTGATATGCTCGGTAATTGCTTTTGCCGTACCAAACAGCATCCGATGAAAGTAATCGTATTCTTTGCTGTTTTGAATTTCGATAATGACTAATTCATTCTTTGAGTTTTCCACAAGAATATCTACTCGGTTGAACTTATCGTCTTCCGTTTCCTTGTTGCTTTCGCTTTCAAGAATTTGTTTGATTTTTACATCTTCTCCGATTAACTCAGAAAGGAAGCCTTCGAGAATATCAAAATTTGCTTTGTGGCGAAGCATTTTTTTCATCGCCCAGTCGAATCGAACTAATTTTTTTGCCATTTTCCATGAATTTGAGGCAAAAATAAGGAAAATTCCGCCGAAGCTCACAGGTTATTTTTTTTTGTCTTTTGATGTCGCCGAACTTACATTTTGCTGATGGGGTCGCCTACTTTCACCTCAGGTTGCCATGCTTGCGCCCATTGCCGATGTTGCCATAAAACGTTTTGCCCAAACAATGTTTTAATGCCTTTTTGTCGATAGGTATTGAGGGTTTGAAGCGGCTCTTTGCCTTTTTCGCCTGTATCAGGGTCGCGTGTAATCAGCACACAACGTGCGCAGTTTTTAACGCCGATAAAATCAATATCGCCAATTTTAAACTGCTTAAAATCATCTTCTTGAAAAGGTTCGCCGCCGCTGAATATAAAATTGGCTCTAAAACGGCGGATACTGAGGGGGGTATCCAGCCGCGTGTTCAACTCTTGCATGGATGCTTCACTAATTATTAAAAATGGATAGCCATCAGCAAAACTCACCACATCGTCGCCAGTGTTATAGGCTTCATCTACGTACCTATCAGTCGTATCGGGCATCGTGACGAGGTAACATTTTTTACCCAAAAATGCGCTTAACCAAGCATCGGCTTCTTCCGAAACCCTTGTGGCTTGAATGGTATCGTCCCAAATTGTCACATTTATGGTCGCCGCTTCTTCAACATCATTTTTGAAAATGGCATCAATGGGTATTTTAATGCTATTCGTATAGTCTTGTTTTTCTCTAATAATCAAGGCATTATCTTCAATAATAGCTTGCAAAAGAGCCATTTTGCCGTTGGTGCGTTGGGTCATGAAGACCCCCTCAGTATCTGTGAGCATCCAACGGCGATCGTGTTGCAAACCACGTTTTTCAACGATGGCAGCAGTAGGGGAGTAGCCGTCGAGCGATTTGACAGGATAGATATTGATTTGAGTGAGTTGTAACATTTTTTAATTTTAATACTCAGCACTATCCTTTTCAGGATAATGTCTAATATTTTCTAAAACGTATTTTTTATCTTTCAGAAGTTGCACAAGTTCAAGGAGTTGTTTTTGTCCTTCTTCTTTTTGAAACATAGGGTCGTGTGCCAAAACCACTAAATGGTTGCGGCTAAAAGTCATATCCTGCTTGAAAAGATTGTCAATTTTAGCGACCATATCTTGAGGCGTTTCCTTTGGTACAGAGCCTTTACCTGCCCATTCAATATCCCAACCAATGATTTTGAAGCCTTGTGCTTTGAGGGCTTCCGCCGTTTTCTGTGCACTCGATACCTTCATATTCAAGTCCCGTTCGGGCATCATCCACAATTGACGACCGGGCAAGCGCACCGTTTTCAAAGTCAAGCCCAACTCTGCTTCATTTTTGACAATATCGGCGGTTGCTGAATCAGGTTTTCTATAAAATTTATCGTATTCGTTGTTGGCGTGGGTATAAGAGTGATTACAGACATCCATGTAAGGGTTTTTCATATAATCTTTTAACAAGCGAAGGCTATTACGCCCATTATTGGTATGTTTACCAACAACAAAAACGCTTGCTTTGAACTTATTATCCAATACCAATTTGTTAATCGCTTCGCTACCAGGCAAAGGTCCATCATCAAAAGTGAGATAGACAAATTTGGCGTTGCTGTCTGCTTTTTCCGCAGGCATTTTGTCGGGTAAAGCTTTCACTGCGGGCTTTGTTTCGGCGGTAGGTTCAGGAGGTGGTGGCGGTGTTTTAGACTCATTGTTGCAAGAGCTGATGACCATTGCCAAACTGATGCTCGCTATGGCAAGCTTCCAAGAATTTTTGTTAAACATCATAATAAAGGGTGATTTTGTAGTTTAATTGAACAGAATATTTTTTCAGATAATTTTCAGACAATAGAATGTGCAATGTACTTTTTAAATGATAATCTAAGAAGGATAACGCACAAAAATCGGTGATTGTATGAAAATACTCTATTTTTGCTGCATAAAAATTTATTTAAATGTCCTCTAAAATCTTTTTCATCTTGATTTGCTCATTCTTTTCAAAACTCTTTTCATCCGATATTATAGCCCAACCCATTGATCTTTCTACGGCAGGTTGGAAATTTCAACAAGGTGACAGCATGGCTTGGGCGACCCCTCAGTATGACGACGAAAATTGGCAACCTATCGCCGTCGGGATGACTTGGGAAACGGCTTTGGGCATTGATTATGATGGCATGGCTTGGTATCGGCGTACAGTAGTCGTGCCTACCGATTTGAAAAAAGCGGCTCGAAAAGGCGGCGCATTGATGCTGCGAATAGGCTTGATAGATGATGCTGATGAAACCTATTTTAATGGTGTTAAAATAGGGGCGAATGGTCAGTTTCCACCTAATAATGTTTCGGCATGGGATGTGCCGCGTTACTATTGGGTGCCTTTCAATTTGGTCAAGTGGGGAGAGCCGAATGTCATTGCCGTAAGGGTAAGCGATTGGGGTGGCGGCGGCGGTTTGTATAGCGGAGACTATGTATTGGAAGCCGTTACTTGGAAAAATAAATTCAAGATTTTAATTGAAAATGGAGAAACTACCAATGCTTTTTCATTAGACGAACCCATTGTTATTAAAACTCAATTAGCCAATAATTCTGAACAAAAACTCGAAGGCACGCTCACTTGCGACATCACTACTTTTACAGGTAAAAAGCTCCAAACGCTCTCTCAAAAGGTGACTATACTGAGGGGTCGAGTGGCAAAGGCTGCGGACTTTAAATTTGATTCGTTGGATGTCGGTTTTTATATTTCAGTTTTAACTTTTAAAGATACAAAAGGACACGCCGTTAAAGAAAGAAAAGGCTTTGCCGTAGCCCCTGAAAATGCCCAATCTGCCCTGACCCGCCCTACCGATTTTACAGAATATTGGGATAAAGCGCGCATGGAATTGGCTCAAATCCCCTCTGATTTCAAGCTAACGCCTTTGCCCAAATGGACAACGCCTTTGGTAGATGTCTTTGAAGTAGAGATGAAATCCTTAGGCAATGTCAGAGTCAGAGGTTATTATGCCCAGCCAAAAGGCAAGACGGGACTACCTGCTGTTTTGAACGTGCAGGGCTATTCGTCATTTATGCAGCCTTTTGAATTGGATACCAATGTGGCGTCTTTTTTCCTCAATATTAGAGGGCATGGCAACAGCCGCGATGATGTGAATCCGGGTTTTCCGGGTTTTTTACTGAGGGGTATCGAAGATAAGGAGCAGTATATTTATCGAGGTGCTTATATGGATTGTGTTCGCGCAGTGGACTTTCTTTGCAGCCGTGCGGAAGTAGACACGCAGCGGATAGCTGTTAGTGGCGGCAGTCAAGGTGGTGCGTTGAGTATTGCGACCGCTTCGTTGGATAAGCGAATTAAATTATGCATGGCGGAAGTACCATTTCTCTCGGATTTTCGCAATTATTTTCAGATAGCGGGCTGGCCCTCAAGCGAGTTCAAAAGCTATATTTCTAAGACGGGCAAATCTTGGGAGGATATTTATAGTGTTTTGGATTATATTGATATAAAAAATCTTGCGCCTGATGTCACTTGCCCCGTCATCATGGCGTCCTGCTTGTTTGATGATATTTGTCCGTCGGCAATTAATTTTGCTGCCTATAATAATATAGCGTCAAAGGATAAATCTTATTTTCTCTATCCTGAAAGTGGACATAGTGTGCCGAGTACGCATTATGGCTTGAAAATGAAATGGTTGTATAAGCATTTTGAGGTGATGCCATAACAGAGGGTTTTAAAGCCTTTTTGTTTTAATCGCTCCCTTTTCTTATTTTTGCAAGAACATCTTTTATCTATTTTCTCAATTAATAAACCAGTGGAATGAATTTCTTTTTCTTAAAAGCATAATCGTCATAGGCTCGTCCATAAGTTTGACGCAATTTTTTTTCTTCAAACTCAATACCGATGATGATATAAATAATGCTCAACACCACTGAAAGCAAGACCGCGCCAGTTGGTTTTATAAAAAATATACCATTGAGAAATAAGAAAATGCCCCAATACAGTGGATGCCTCACCACTTTGTACCACCCCTCAGTAATTAAGCCCGTTGGCGACTCTTCTTTAGTACTCAAACCGAGAAACGTAAAAAAATCTATCCTTTTGAAGGCGGCAACCATCACATATAGCCCTGCCATGAGCAGCGTCGCACCCATATATTGAAAGATAGCAATACTTTCAAAAATGTCTTCTGACTCTCCTCGCCACAATTCAAAGATGATGGCAAGGATAAATAACAGGGATATTAGGCTGTAGATGAAGCGATAATACTTAAAGTTATTTTTCAATGTTTTGGCAAAAAAGTTTTTAACTGCCGTAGCTGCCAGCAAGCTATGCGAGATAAAAAAGAGCAGCCAAAGAATAACAAGTGTCAACATGATTTGATATTTTTTTTGAAAAATAAGAATAATTTGTGAATATGTAGTAAAATAGCGATTGAAAATTAAAATTATTCAAAATACCGCTTTGCGGCTTAAATACTGAGGGGGTACAATGCAGAACCAAGACCTTGACCATATACAAAAACTGCTTGCCGAACAAGGCTATATCAGCGAACCATCTATTGTTATGTCTGTTTTTTTAGCCATAAAACTACAAAAACCATTGCTAATCGAAGGTCCTGCAGGTGTTGGCAAAACTGAAATCGCTAAAGTGATGGCAAGGGCTTTGGATACGGACTTGATTCGTTTGCAATGCTACGAAGGATTGGATGCCACCCACGCCTTGTATGAATGGAATTATCAGCAACAACTTTTACACCTCAAAATAGAAGAACGCGACCCCTCAGTATCAAAGGAAAAAATAGAAGAAGCCCTATTCAGCGAACGCTTTTTGATGAAACGCCCACTGCTTCAAGCCATTACTCACACCAAATCGCCTGTGCTTTTGATTGATGAAATAGACCGTTCGGATGAAGAATTTGAAAGCTTTTTACTTGAAATTCTCTCCGATTGGCAAATTACAATACCTGAAATAGGCACTATCAAAGCCACTCATAAGCCTTATGTGGTGGTGACGGGCAATCGGATGCGCGAGCTTTCTGAAGCCCTCCGTCGGCGGTGCTTATACCTTTATATCGGCTATCCCGATTTTGAAAAAGAACTGGCGATTGTTAAATCCAAAGTACCTGAGATTGATGAGCGTTTGGGTCGCCAAATATGCGCTTTTATGCACGAAATCCGCCAAATGAAATTGGACAAAACGCCCGGCGTTGCCGAAACCCTTGATTGGGCGCAAGCCCTCGCCGCGCTCCATTTTGATTATTTAGATAAACAAATAGTAGAAGACACGCTCGGTGTCATTCTAAAAGATTGGCAGGATGTGCGCCACGTACAGATGTCATTGACCGAACTATTTGAAAAGACGGGAGCTGTTTCTAAGTTTGATAGTTTATAATCCTTAACATCCTTCTAATCCCACCAATCCTCAATTCAAATTTACCATTAACATTTGACAGTGTAACCATTGTTCCCTATTCACAGTATACAGGCTTAATACTATAATATTCCCCCTTGTGTTCTGACCTTTGGGTCTTCTTCTGAATCTTACCTCAATTTAAAGTAGCTTATCTGAATCTTACTTCAGCATAATTGCATTTTCCGGAAACCGAGCCTATTAAAATATTTTCATTGCCTGCCTCATACTGAGGGGGGTCAGATGTTTATTATCTTTTTCAAACGCTTAAGCCTTTATTTGTTCACTTTAAATTATTAGACTCATGAAACAAAATTTTAAAACCTTTACATTAAAATCGGTACTCGTATTTCTACTTGTTTTTGGAAAATTATTTACCCTTAACTCCTTGATTGCTCAGACCTATTGCTATGAATTTGAACAAAGAGTAGTCGGTACAAAATTGGAAGTAGATATTAAATTAACAGCTTCCTCTACTTTTAAATTAGGCAATACTTATCTCAATTTTACCTACAATACCGCAGCTTTATCGATTGATAATCCGATTACATTTACTAATAATTTGCCTGCATTGACTTATGTAATGGTTATGAATTCTCCTTCATCGGGCGTTGTTTCAACTTCGGTTAGTTATAATGGAAGTGCGGGTTTTGGAAAATCCATAACTACCGGCGGTGTAAAAATAGCGACAGTTACTTTCAATATTTTGAATCCATTAATAGTCCGTGATTTTAAATTATTAGACAACGGTTTTAAAAATGTGGCAGCCAGTAAAGACGATAATTTGACGATTTTAGCCCTTTCTGCACAATGCCCGCCTTCGCCTTATACCTCTTTGTTTTATGATGTGAATATTGAATTGGATGCTCCAATTCCTAAGAATGAATGTGTGGATGCCACAACATCTGGCTCTGTCAAAATCAATTTTGGAGATGATGAAACAAGAGAAATACTGCCCCCAGGCTTCAAATTTGATTTTTATTGCGAACAAGTTACCTCTCTGCGATTAGGTGCTGACGGTGCATTATTGGTGAATGCAGACCCCTCAGTAAATTTACCCAATACCAATCAAGGCAAGCTCAAGTCTTTACAAAAAGTCATTGCGCCTTGGTGGGATGAATGGCGAGAAGGCATGGGTTCTATCAATTGCTTGCTAAGGGATACTATTATTAGTAGTTTGCCTACTCGAATGCTCATTATTCAATGGAATAATCTGTCGCCTGTTGATAATATTACTGGTAATAATTTGAATACAGACCCCTTGAAAGCCACTTTCAATGTCGTTATTTTTGAAAACTCATCTATTATCAAGTTCAATTATAAAGATATTGATTTTACAAATGATTTAACTGGCAGACCTGATTTGACA
Organism: Saprospiraceae bacterium; assembly: GCA_043754475.1. Lineage (GTDB taxonomy): Bacteria > Bacteroidota > Bacteroidia > Chitinophagales > Saprospiraceae > JAAFJT01. Next base: position 10,909 of record JAYUUR010000466.1, read on the forward strand.
CCCGTTGTAGAACAAAAACAAAACGGCGTGAATGGCAGTGTAGGCATGAAAGGAGAGTGTAGTTTAGGCGTAGCGCGAGACGGCGTGAACAATATCATTTTTGATGGACCGATTGGTGTTTCTTTATTCGACGTTAGCACGGCACAGGTTTATAAAGCCATTACTTTTTACCCTATTTCTGGGGCATGTGAAATAATAGATGATGTCATCGACATTTCTGCTTGTCAGAATCAATACTCTATACAATTGCCCCTCAACTCAGCGGCTATCAATGGCACATGGACGGGTACAGGTACAGAGTTTTTGAACAGTTTAACAAGTCAAACAGCTACGTTCAATCCGACAACACCCGGCAATTATCAATTGATGTGGACGACAGGTTGCCGTTTCGACTATGTTGTGAATATCAATGTCAATCCATTAGCGACTGCTTTTGCTGGCTCTGCCCAAACCGTTTGTGCAGGTGGAACGGTCAGTTTGAACGGTACGGTCGGTGGCAGTGCAACGATGGGCGTTTGGAGTGCACCAAGTGGCACGTTTAGCAATGCTTCATCTTTTATGAGTACCTATACGCCGAGCATAACAAGCGGTACCGTGACATTGACTCTTACCACCAATAATGCCACCTCGCCTTGTTCGGAAGCGTTCAGCACGGTGGTTATTACGGTGATACCCAATACTCTTCCTACTTTTGATATTGTGTCAACGATTTGTACAGGCTCTACTGCCCCCATTTTACCCATAATATCTACCAACGGCATTACAGGCACATGGAACCCTTCAGTAGTGAGCAATACAGCTACGGGAACTTATATTTTTACACCCGATGGCAATGGTTGTGCGACTATTTTAAGTAAAATAATAACAGTCACTCCTAAAATCATCCCTACATTCGCCCCTATTCCTGCGATTTGTACGGGCGGAATTGCCCCTATTTTACCGACGACCTCGACTAATGGCATCACCGGAACATGGTCACCCGCTACTGTCAATAATATGACAACAGGCACTTATACCTTTACGCCTACTGAGGGGTCATGCGCGACTCCAACAACCATAACCATAACCGTTAATCCCATGCGTACTGCAGCATTTAGTATTACGCCGGTGGTTTGTTTTGGCGGTACATTGCCTACATTGCCTACGACCTCTTCCAATGGCATCACCGGAACATGGTCACCGTCTGTTATCGATAATACCATGTCAGGCACATATACTTTCACACCTTCAGCAGGATTTTGCGCCAGCCCTGTAAATCTAACCATAACAGTCATTTTTAGAGGTAGTAAACCAATCCCTAATCCTAAAGCGGACACCATTTATTGCAGTGATTTATTGGATTGCAAAGGTCGTTTTAAAGATACTTTAATGGTCTTGAATCCATGTGCAGATAATGATGCAATGCGGTATTATTGGATTTTGAGAGATGCCCAAAATAATATTTTATTCACCAATACCTCGCAGTTTATTGATGTAACATTGGATACAGGTTGTTATACCATTCAATGGATTGCAATTAATTCAAGCAGTAATGTATCAGATAGGCAGTCATACCAATTATGTATAAAAGATTGCAAGCCGCCTGAGATTTTAACGCATAATAAAAATGCGTCTTTGACAAGAAGCGGTGGATTTGATGGCGAAACCTTTGTCTGTGCGGTGCAAGTATTGAACGGTTTGAGAGATAATTGTACGGATTCCGCATTTTTGAGAGACCATTTGACGATAGTCCGCGATGATGAAAACCCCAGCCGCCAATATTCGCCGACCTTTAAAGAGTGTATAAAAGTAACGTGTCAGGATGTCAATATGCGGATTCCTACGCAGGTTTGGTCAATTGATGAAGCGGGTAATTCAAATTTCACCCTCACATATATCAATGTGCAAGACAATTTGGGCATTTGCAATACGGTTGTACCACTGACTGCTATGACAGTTTCAACTAAGATGGAGACCAACCGCCCGGTAAAAAATGTTGCGGTAACAGCTTCATTGAATAATTCTAATACTGCCGCCGCTTTAGGAAATACGGATGTCAATGGTTTAACAACTCTTCAAAATTTGCCTTTAGGAGGAAGTTTTCAGATAAAAGTCGATAAAACGGATGAACAATACTTGGGCGTAACGACCTTTGATATTGCCATCATGAGCCGCCATATTCTCGATATTGAACGCATTACTTCGCCTTATGCCTTGTTAGCAGGTGATGTGAATGAGGATGGCGAAATAGATGCAACGGATATTCTACTTATCCGCAATTTTATATTGCAACGCACGACCTCATTGCCTCGTCGGTCATGGCATTTTGTGGATTCGAGCTATGTTTTCAGAAATCCAACAAATCCCTTCGCGGAAGATGTACCTGAAATAATATACGTTCCTAATTTGGCTGAAAATATTAGAAAGGCATTTGTTGCCATTAAAAAAGGCGATGTAACGACTGTTTCAAGTGCCACTCCCACGGCTTCTATATTTGAAACAAGAAATAATGCTAAACTCTCTATTCAAACGGAAGATATTTTGATTGAAAAAGGAAAGGAATATGCAATTACATTAACCGCTAATGACTTTAATGCTCTTTCTTATCAGTTTACATTCGGTTTTACTGAGGGGGTAGCTAAAGTGCAATCTATCGATGCCAGTACTGATTTGCCCAACTTAAATGATGGTAATTTCGGTATCTTTAAAAATGCCATCACAACAAGTTGGAATGGTACTGCTAAAACGAAAACCCCTCAGTTATTTACGCTCCATTTTGTCGCTAATCAATCGGGTCAATTGAGTGAAATGCTCTCCATTAATAGCTCTAAGACACTTGCGGAAGCCTACAATTCGGAAGGTCAACCAATGCCTATCGAGTTGAAATTCACCAACACCAAAGCGCCTATTGAGCAATTGACTTTATATCAAAATCACCCCAATCCTTTTGATAAAGAGACCACTATTGCATTCAGTTTGCCTAAAGAAACAAGGGCAAAACTGACCATTTATAATACGCAAGGGCAAATTTTATACACCCTTTCAGACACATATAAGGCAGGTTATAATGAAATATTGATGAGTAAAGATGTTTTGAAGGCATCAGGCGTCCTCTATTATCGCCTTGATACGCCCGAACATTCAGTTGCTCGAAAAATGATTGTTTTCAAATAGGGTTTTAATGATTAAAAAAGTTAATTTTTTGGCGAAGCCGTTGGGTACTTTTCAAAGTATTCAACGGCTTTTTTTTAGGCAGCCCCCTAACCCCCAAAGAGGGAACTATTGGAAATAATAGAAGAATGAAGCACTATTTTTAAATACTTCCTCAGCGTTCCCCCTTTGGGGGTTAGGGGGCTTGAGTTCAAAAAAAAAGCCTCCCGACCATACTCACGTACAGTCGGGAAGCAACTATTAAACATTAAACCCTATTTCTTAACCTACAAAATCTTACTTCTCATTCATCACTGATCGTGATATTCTCTATACTTCAATTCTCATTCCAATGCCATTTTCACTCTTTTTTCAACTTAAAAAGTCTGATTTTTGAAACTTTTTCATGACATTTTGTCAATTTAAGTAAAATAATACTGACAAAATGTCAAAATATTATTTTTAAAGCCTTTTTGAACGTTAAATCATACAGTCTTACTATTTTTATAAAAAATACTGAGGGGGTAAACGATTTCAGATTTGGGATGTCGGATTTCGGCACCACTCTCCGAAATCCGACATCTCAAATCTGAAATATACTGAGGGGGTCATTTTCAAAATAAAAAAAATGATAAGGAAAGAACTTCACAACGATAGATTAGCCCGCGAAGCCAAAGCAAGAGAACTCACGCTGTGTACTCGCCGCCATTTTTTAAAAGAAAGTGCGATGGGTTTAGGCGCATTAGCCTTAGGTTCGCTCATCGGCTGCGGCAATCCTAATAGTGCTGACCCCCTCAGTACTGGAGGCTTTCGCAATAATTTATTTGACCCAACAAACCCCTTAGCTCCTAAAATGCCGCCGTTTTTTGGAAAAGCCAAATCGGTCATTTACCTACATATGGCAGGTGCACCCTCGCAATTGGAGCTGTTTGATTTCAAACCCGAGTTGATGAAAATGGATGGTCAATTGTGTCCACCCTCGCTTTTAGAAGGCAAACGCTTTGCATTTATCAGAGGCGTGCCTAAAATGCTCGGTCCCCAGGCCAGTTTCAAGCAGCATGGTCAAAGCGGCGCATGGGTTTCCAATTATTTCAACCATTTTCAATCGGTCGTCGACGATGTTACTTTCTTGAAAGCGGTCACTACGGAGCAATTCAATCATGCGCCTGCACAATTGCTTATGCACACAGGCGGCGCGCGCTTAGGTCGCCCAAGCATGGGGGCGTGGGTGACGTATGGATTAGGTTCTGAAAATCAAAATTTGCCCGGGTTTGTTGTCCTCACATCAGGTGGACGGAATCCCGATGCAGGAAAAAGCGTTTGGGGCAGCGGCTTCCTCCCCTCAGTATATCAAGGCGTTCAATGCCGTTCAGAAGGCGATCCTGTGCTTTTTATCAAAGACCCTGCTGGCATGGATAGGGATTTACGAAAAGCTTCCATCGATGCCATCAATGAAGTGAACAAACAGGAATATGCAGAGTACAACGACCCCGAAATCCTATCGCGGATTGCACAATACGAATTGGCTTATAAAATGCAAATTTCAGTACCCGATGTGATGGATATTAAAGACGAACCAGCCTATATCCATGAAATGTACGGCACCAAACCCGGTAAAGAATCCTTTGCGAACAATGTTTTATTAGCTCGAAAACTTGTTGAAAAAGGCGTTCGATTTGTACAATTATTCGATTGGGGCTGGGATTCGCACGGTACGGACGCTGATTTGGCAGTAGATATTGGCTTGATTAATAAATGCCGTGAAGTAGATAAATCCATGACAGCACTTCTGCTCGACCTCAAACAGCGTGGACTTTTGGAAGATACACTCGTCGTTTGGGGCGGTGAATTTGGCAGAACGCCTATGCAAGAGAACCGCGAAGGCAAACAAATGCCTTTCAAAGGCAGAGACCACCACACCGAAGCCTTCACAATTTGGATGGCAGGTGGCGGCATTAAACGTGGCTTTAGCTATGGCGAAACGGACGAAATCGGCTACGCTACGACAAGCGGCAAGACAACACCTTTTGATGTTCAAGCTACGATTCTCAACCAATTGGGCTTCGACCACGAAAAATTTATCTACCCATTTCAAGGTCGCCCCTTCCGTTTGACGGATGTGAGTGGGCGCGTTATCAATGAAATAATTGCTTAAAAACGTGTTTTTTAAACCGCAAAAATAAAAGTCAAAATGCAAAATCGAAGACAATTTATCCAAGCCACAGCGTCGGCGACTACGGCACTGCTTTTATCCTCTTTAGAATCTTTTGCTTTAAACGATAAACCTGTTTTTAATATGAATACAAATTTTCAACTAAAAGTATTAGCCACCAATTGGGGCTTCAACGGCACGCTCGATGAGCTCGGTGCAAAGGTCAAAAAGGAAGGCTACGATGGCTTGGAACTTTGGTTCCCCCTTGAAAAAAAAGACCAAGACGAACTGTTTGCCATGCTTAAAAAGCATCAATTGGACATCGGTTTCCTCTGCGGTGCAGGTGGTGGCTCATGGCAAGAGCAATTGGATAAATTCAAACTGATGGTGAACGGTGCGGCGAATAATACCCTGCAACGCCCGCTTTATATCAATTGCCATTCGGGTAGAGATTACTACTCTTTTGAGCAAAATAAAGCATTTATTGACCATACGACCAAGGTCACTAAAGAAACAGGCGTCAAAATCTACCACGAAACGCACCGCAGCCGCATCATGTTTGCAGCCCATACCACGCGGCAATTTATTGAAAAAATACCCGAATTGCGCCTCACTTTGGATATTTCGCATTGGTGCAATGTGCATGAATCATTGCTTCAAGACCAAAAAGAAACGGTGGATATGGCTTTAGAACGCTCTGAGCACATACACGCCCGCATCGGTCATCCCGAAGGTCCGCAAGTGAGTGACCCACGCGCGCCTGAGTGGGAGGCTGCCGTGAAAGCGCATTTTGCATGGTGGGATAAAATCATTGAGCGCAAAAAGAAAAACGGCGAAGTAGCCACTATTTTGACTGAATTTGGACCGCCCGACTACATGCCGACACTGCCTTACACACGGCAACCGCTGTCAGATCAAAATGCTATTAATGTTTATATGATGAAATTATTACGTCAAAGGTACGCTTAACGTATTCGTACCGGGGTGTCTAATTGGTATTTTGATACTACGTATCAGCAGGTAATCTTAAAATCTGTGGTTATTATAAACGTTTTGACTCTCCGAGTCATTAAAAGCGAGAATTTAAGTGACTCGGAGAGTCAAAATGTTTATAATAATCTGTATGAGAAGAGTTTCTTTCTGACACGGAGTGTCAAAATATTTATTATACAAACCCACAGATAATCAATGCGGAACTGGAGTTCCGCGATACTGAATTATGGAATTCATCGGACGTTTTCACCCATTATTGGTGCATTTACCAATTGGCATTTTACTTTTAGCGTGTTTATTTTCATTTTTAATAAAAAAAGAAAAATATGCCGCATTGAAACCAGCACTCGGCATAGCCTTGTTTTGGGGGATGTTGAGTGCCATCGCTTCGTGTATCACAGGTTTTTTATTGTCAAAAAGCGGTGATTACGATGAAGCGGCTGTCAATCAACACCAATGGTTGGGCATTGCTACAGCTATCACAGCCAGCGTTTTCTATTATTTTTATAGAAAAAATAACCCTATTTTCTATCAAAAATGGTTGCCCATTACTTTAATAGGCTTGATAACAATCACTGGGCATCTCGGCGGTTCATTGACGCATGGCTCTGATTATTTGATAGCCCCCCTCCTGCCACGCTCCGCTCGCAGTGACAGCCCAATAGAAAACGTACAAGAAGCCGTTGTTTTTAAAGACATTATTCAACCGATTGTGCAAAGCAAATGCACGGGTTGTCATGGCGAAACGAAGCAAAAAGGCGGCTTGCGGATGGATAAATTCGACTTTATACTGAGGGGGGGTAAAAATGGAGCTGTTGTAATAACTTCAAATACTGACAGCAGCACCATGATAAAACGCCTATTATTGCCGCGTGAAAATGATAAACACATGCCGCCGAAAGAAAAGCCGCAGCTAACGGAATCTGAAATCGCCTTACTCCATTGGTGGATTGCTTCGGGTGCATCTGATGATAAAAAAGTGAAGGACTTGCCACAATCAGATAAAATAAAACCCGCCCTCGCAACCCTACAAAATGGAGGTGAAAAAAAGAAAATTGCCTTAGATATGCCTGAAAATGCCGTTGAAAAAGCAGACGAAACGGCGGTGAAGCAATTAAAAGATTTAGGAGTAGTAGTGCAGCCGGTTACTCAAAACAGCCATTATTTATCAGCCAATTTTGTCACGGTTAAAGATTCCATTATTGAGAAAGCCATTCCTCTTTTATTGCCTTTAAAAAAGCAATTGATTTGGTTGAAAATAGGAGACAAGCCTGTGAATGATGCGCTGTTACAACCTATTTCTCAATTGAATAATTTAACAAAATTGTATCTCAACAATACTCAAATCACTGATAAAGGGCTTTTTTACTTGAAAAATTGCGATAAATTGATTTATTTAAACCTCATTAAAACGCCAGTAACATCGCAAGGTGTTATGCAATTGAAGGATTTAAAAAACTTGCAATCGCTGTTTTTATATCAATCGCAAGTAGCAAAAAGTGATTTTTTGAACCTTCAAAAAGCCTTTCCCAATGCTGTGATTGATTCGGGCGGCTACTCTTTGCCCAGCTTAGTGATTGATACAATGAGGGTAAAACCGCCGCCAATTCCTAAATAAAATGCAGATTTTTACAGCATATTCAATCTATCTAATAAGAATTTTGTTTCTTTGAAGATGCTATATGACAATCACGGACGTTTGATAAATTATGTGCGCTTGGCTGTGACCGACCGCTGCAATCTTCGCTGCTTCTATTGTATGCCCGAAGAAGGCATTAAGTTTTTGCCCCGCGAAGACCTTTTGAGCTATGAAGAAATGGTGCGAATGATTCGCCTTTTGGCAGATATGGGCATCGAAAAAGTCCGTTTGACGGGTGGAGAGCCGTTTGTTAGACGTGATTTAATGGGTTTTATCAGAAAATTAGCGGCGATAGATGGCATTAAAAAAATAGCCTTGACCACTAACGGCACCCTCACTGCGCCTTTGGTAAAAGATTTTAAAGACCTTAAAATATCGGCTGTAAATCTCAGTTTGGACAGTCTCGACCCTAAGCGTTTTTTTGAAGTCACCCGCCGCGACGAGTTCGATAATGTCATGAAAACCTTAGATGAATTGCTCAAATACGAGATTAAAACCAATATCAATTCGGTGGTGATGCAAGGTAAAAACGACCATGATATTATCCCAATGGTAGAAATGACGAAGCACCTACCCCTCAGTGTCCGCTTCATCGAAGAGATGCCTTTCAACGGAAAGGGGCAACATTATGAGGATTGGACTTGGAATCACCGCAAAATCATTGAGCATATCAAAACGCATTATCCAAGTTTGGAAAAAATCCCCGATCCCCCGCATTCCACTTCTTATAATTATAAAATCGATGGTCATGTCGGAACGATAGGCGTTATTGCCGCCTATTCCCGCACGTTTTGTGGTACTTGCAATCGGATAAGAATCACGCCGCAGGGCTTGTTGAAAACCTGTCTCTACGACTCAGGCGTGTTCAATGTACGCGACCTCATGCGCGAAGGCGCAACGGATGAAGATGTGAAAACAGCATTCATCGAAGCCCTCAATCATCGAGCAAAAGACGGTCATGAGGCTGAAAAAAATCGCTTCATGGGCGCGGCAGTTACTGAAAGCATGACGACTATCGGCGGTTAGTAACACATATTTTTTTAAAACACAGAGGTACATAGGACACATAGTTTTTTCTATGTGTCCTATGTACCTCTGTGTTTTAAAAAAATATCTAATATGTTATATCTTCGTTTTATGAAAAATATTCTACTCGGTTTGTTATTTTCTATGCTCTGGGCATCCGCTTCAGTCGCCACTAAATTCGGTTTAAAATCTGCACAACCATTTGTCATTGCGGATGTCCGTTTTTTTATAGCGGGTATCTTGATGCTTTCAGGTGCATATATTGTGTCCAAAACCTCCAAGCAAGAGGGTGGGGGCTACCGCTTACCGAAAAAAAGCGAATGGAAGCCCCTCATCATCTATGGCTTTTTGAATGTCGCCTTATATCTCGGCTTATTTGGCTTGGCGATGGAGCGCGTGGCAGCCGGCATCGGAACGCTTTCAATTGCTACTAATCCCTTGATTATCAGCATTTTATCCGCTTTTTATTTGAAAAAAAGAATCCCCAATGATATTTGGTCAGGCTTACTTTTGGGCATGATTGGCGTAGGCATTGCCACTTACCCATTGCTCTTAAAAAGCTACGCCACACCTGCGGGCATTGCTATTTTATTGCTCAGTATGGTCTCTTATTCGGTTGGAACTGTCTATTTTTCAAGTAGAAAATGGGAACTATCGAATTTAGCCATCAATGGCTGGCAAGTCTTATTGGGCGGGATTTTACTACTGCCTTTGACCATTTTTACAACAGATATTTCAAAAAACCATTTCGACGGCTACTTTTGGGGGTCAGTCTTATGGCTTGTGATTCCCGTTTCAATTGGGGCAGTGCAATTATGGTTGTATTTATTGAAAATTGATGCGGTTAAAGCCGCTTTGTGGTTGTTTTTATGCCCTATATTCGGCTTTATTTACGCCTATTTTTTACTCGATGAACCGATAACGACTTATACTTTTGTCGGAACGGCTTTGGTTATTTTGGGTTTATATTTAGGACAAAGAGCTAATTTTAATAAAAAATAAAGGTTTATGATTATTGTAAAACGAACAACTCCCGATGACCCCTCAGTAAAAACGCTCATTCAAAAGCTCGATAAAGAGCTTTGGGAACGCTATCCTACAGAGCAATCTTTTTTTGATAATTTCAACAAATTACCAGAAGATGCACGAGTTGTTATTGCATTTAATGGTGAAAATGCCGTCGGCTGTGGTGCTTTTAAACCCATGACAAAGCCTAAAAACGCTGTTGAAATTAAGCGCATGTACGTAGATCCTGAAATGAGAGGGCGGGCAATTGGCGTCTTAATTCTTGAAAATTTAGAGGCTTGGGCTAAGGAAGAAGGTTTTATACTCGCTCAATTAGAAACGGGTAACAATCAACCTGAAGCCGTTCGCCTTTATGAGAAAGTCGGCTATTATTGGATTGAAAACTATGAACCTTATATTGGTGTTGAAAGCAGTATTTGCTTTGAGAAAAAATTATGATGATGGAGGATTTTTCAAAAGAAGAACTCGCACGCTATGCACGACATTTCGTACTGCCGGAGTTTGGGATAGAAGGACAGAAAAAGCTTAAAAACGGCAGCGTTTTAGTGGTGGGAGCGGGCGGCTTAGGTTGCCCTTTGTTGTTGTATTTGGCAGCGGCAGGCGTAGGTCGGATTGGCATTATTGACGCTGATAAAGTAGATGATTCCAATTTGCAGCGGCAAGTACTTTACACCACGCAAGATGTCGGTGAATACAAAGCAGAAGCCGCTAAAAAACGCTTACTCGCCCTCAATCCGCATATCCAAATTGAGGCATATCCTTTTGCATTTACAAGCGACAATGCATTGAAAATCATAGAGTTATACGATGTGGTGGCAGATGGAACGGATAATTTCCCGACGCGCTACCTCGTCAATGATGCCGCTGTACTGAGGGGTAAGGTGAATGTGTATGCTTCAATTTTCAGGTTTGAAGGACAAGTTTCTGTCTTTAATTTGAATGATAAAAATGGTGAACGCGGCGTTCAATACCGCGATTTATTCCCTACGCCGCCGCCGCCCGGGCTTGTTCCCGATTGTGCAGAAGGGGGTGTTTTGGGCGTTTTGCCAGGTATTATCGGCTCTATGCAAGCGAGTGAAGTGATAAAAGTGTTGTGTGAGGTAGGAGAGCCGTTGGCAGGGCGATTGTTCATTTTTGATGCCGCCAGTTTCACGACAAGAGTTTTAAAAGTTTCTAAAAATCCTCATTTACAGATTCCTACAGCCTTGATTGATTATGATATTTTTTGCGGCATTCATAGCCCATCTTTATCCAATGAAAATGAAATTTCAGTACAGGAGTTAAAAAAAATGATAGATAATCACGCTGATTTTCAACTCATTGACGTGCGAGAGGCTTATGAATACGCCGCTTCCAATCTGGGTGGCATTTTGATACCCCTCAGTATTTTGAAGAAAAATGAGCGTTTGGGAGACATTTTGAAGCAAATTTCTAAAGATAAAACAGTGGTTCTGCATTGTAAAAGTGGCGCACGCAGCCGAGAAGCGATGGATATTCTTAATAAAAATGGTTTCTCCAATCTCAAAAATCTGACGGGTGGAATATTGGCTTTTTCAAGAGAAATTGATGGGAGTTTGGCGGTGGTTTGAAAAATATAACAGGCTTTAGGTTTTTTCTGAAGTAAAAAATTTATATGCAGAGAAGCATTTCACTTTTAGGTAACAGACCTAAAAACAGGTTAATTCGTTTTGTGAACACTCTGAACGAGGAGGGGATAGTCTTAAAAAAAATTAGTAATTAAATTTTAAGTTTTTCATAAAATAAACAATATAACGATGTTAAAAACTCCGCTCCCTTTTTTACTTCTCTTTATGGTGATAATCAATTGCCAAGAAGGTTTTTGTCAGATGAAATTTAAAGTTAAATTAATTTTCCCTCAATCTTTAAACCACGAAAAACTGAATATCAGGTTTGAAAATGGCAAAGACTTTAAAGACGTAAAATTAGATCCTCGTAATAATAAAGTTATTATTGCGGATACTTTTTATGGTAAATATGCAGCTATAGAAATTTTTTATCCAAATGAAAATGATTTAAATCAACCTTATTATGCGGGTTTTTTTGTATCTGAAAAACCGGCTATAATAAGTTTTAGTCAAAATGATAAAGGAAACAATCCAATTGCAAGTTACCAAATTGAAAACGCCTTTGAAATGGTTAATGAAGATTATCGCCTGCTAAAAAAGTTTGTAGCAAAGGAGGAGAAAGAGGCTTTAGATTATATCAACAATCTTAAAAATATTCAAGTAACAGATTCAATAATAGACATTGCCCAAGCAAAGGCAGATAAGTATTTAAATAAGCAGACGGAATTTTTCAAACATTGCAGTGGTTCTTATTATTGCTTTTGGTATTTCAAAACATATATTACAGTAAACAACATTATATCAAATGATAGTTTATTAAGTATTTATAAAAATGCCTTTCCTGAAAGCATAAAAAATAGCTTTGAGGGAGATGAAATAGTAAAAATTATTAGAGGTAGAAGTGAAAAGATAAATATTTTGGCTCCTAATTTTAGTGCAACTGACATCAATGGAAATAGAGTCTCCCTTGAAATGTTTCGGGATTCTTATGTCTTAATTGATTTTTGGGCATCATGGTGTGGTCCTTGCGTAAAAAAATTACCAGACCTCAAAGAAATCAGGAAGACATATTCGGAAGAAAATTTAAAAATAATATTCATTACGCAGGATAATAACTTTACATCATTTTCAAATGCGGTTAATAAATATAAAATTGATTTTGGCACTCACCTCTTTTCTACACCAGATTTGATTAATCTATATGGTGCACAAGCAATACCTAAAACATTTTTAATTGACCCTAAAGGAATTATCATATACAATAATCAAATAGAAAAAGATTTTGATTATGATTCACTTATCTTAAATCAATTATTAAAAGAAAAAATAAAGTAAAATATTTAAAGACGGATTAAAAAATATTTATGAAAAAATCAATTGCAATCTTAACCTGTTGGTATTGAGAATATTCATGGTATTTTTCGTACTTTATTCACTTGTGTAGACATTCTCTGCGCAATCAGGGTATTTGAAAGATATTTCTAAAGACAAAACAGTGGTTGTCCATTGCAAAAGTGGCGCACGCAGCCGCGAAGCGATGGATATTCTTAATAAAAATGGTTTCTCCAATCTCAAAAATCTGACGGGTGGAATATTGGCTTTTTCAAGAGAAATTGATGGGAGTTTGGTGGTTATTTGAAATTTGAAGGCTAAAATTAATGACGAATGGTATTGATAAGCGCAAAGGACGTAAGATTGCTCAAAACTTACAGATTCCAACCATTGGCACATTAGGTATTTTACTTGAAGCAAAAAATTTCGACTTTTACACAAAGAAAATTTTACATTTGTAGGATTAAAAAATAACTACAAACCTAACCCGACTATGAAAAAATTAGATGGCTATGAGTTAAATATCACTCAAAATGATAATGTCTTACAATTTACATTTATAAGTGAAGGGGAAAAGGGTTCAATTGAAAAAATGATTGAATTTAGCCCAATGCAAAACAGCCGTTGGAATTTAGGATTTGGCGATATTCAAAATGAAGATTGGGTTGATAGTGTTGTTTCCAATAACAATGATATGCGAAAAGTATTACAAACTGTTGCCAATGCTGTTCATGCTTTTTTTGATATTTACCCAAACCATGAAATACTGATTATGCCTGTTGACCGTCGAAGAAAATTATTGTATAATCGTACATTTCAACAAAAGTGGACTGAAATTGAGCCTATATTTTCTGTTAAATCTATAGATTTAAACACTGTAAAACCTCAAGTTGAAGATTACACGTCTAATAAAATATTCGATTATTTTCTCATCACCAAAAAAATTTAGTATATTTGGCTAATAAATTACAAAATATGAAAAATGATAGCCTCCATACACAGCCTATAAATGATACTCAACATGAAGGTATTGCATATCGCTATATGACGAAAGAAGAAAGTGCTAAAGTAGCTGATATGGCTAAAAAATCTTTTTACAAACCCAAATACCGTCAAGCCCTCAAAGTCACTACTCAATTAGATGTGCGGGAATATTGCCAAACACATCCGGACGCATCCGCTAAAGATGTGTTGATTGAAATAATGAAAACATATAGTCCTTCTATTCCGCCAGATATTTTGTTGGACATGGCACAGGTCATTTTATCAGAATGGAAAACTATCCAGTCTTCTCATAATGAGTTTGTAATAATATAGTACCCCCTCAGTATTTTTCTTGTTTTACTATAAAATCAATTTACTGTAGGATTAAAAAAATTACAAAAACAAATCCTCCATTGTCAGTTCATTTTGAACTAACTCTTGCACATATTCATTGCGTTTCAAGCCAAAAGTGGTAATAAAAGTCGGAAAAATAGCTTTCCCTTTAGTAGAAATCTGATTTTTTAATTGTTCAATTTTATTTCTAAGCGAAAGGGCTTCATTTTTAGTTAATACAAAAACGGATTTTGAGAATTTCATTTCGCAAAGATGGATGACTCTGTCGGCTCTTTCAATAATTAGATCTATTTGTGCGCCATGATTTTCTCCTTCATATCGCCAAGGGCTTGCATGACAGGATATAGCTTGAAGTTTCAAAGCATGGGTTATTTGTTGAAGATGATTAAAACAAATCAATTCAAAAGCCAGCCCCGCCCAAGATAACCATGAAGGAGTATTGGCTTTAAGATTCCAAATATTATTACCGATAGCCGTTTCTTCTTTCATAAATTTATGGTGAAATAAGGTAAAATGATCCGTCAATTTATACAAAGCATAGTTTTTATCCGTACCAAAAGGGTGATATTTGGTTATAAATCCGGATTCTAATAACTCTTCAATCACTTCTGTCAAACTACCGCCCGATGGCAATTTAGTCGCCTCTGCCAACTCATTGCGTGTAAACCCATTAGATTTTTTAACCAATGTTTTTAAAACTAATTCATGATTTTTTGAATTATCAAACAGAGACTTTAATAGTTGCGCATATTCCTCCCTTAAAAAACCATTATCTGTAAAACACACCCGATTAATAAATTGCACAAGGCTTTCTCCTTTCCTGATTCGGTCTAAATAAAAAGGCACACCACCTGTCACCATATACAATTGAAGCATATCGTAGCGGCTCATTTTGATAAACCTATCCGTCAAAAACAGTTCGGTTTCTTTTAAAGTGAACGGTTTGAGTTTTATTCTTTCTGCAAGGCGATTGTGCAATCCACCTTTATTTTTGACAATTTTTTTAATCATCCAAGAAGCCGCCGAGCCACAAATAACCACAACAAGGTCATTTCGTTTGGTGCAGAAGGTATTCCAAAAATTTTCAAAAGCCATCAAAAATTTTGACTTAGGCGTATCAAACCACGGCAATTCATCAAAAAAAAGCACTTTTTTCTTCTCCCCTTTCAATGTATTGATATAAGTTTGAATAAGGTTAAAGGCTTCAGTCCAAGAAGTAGGATAGATTAATTTGTCTTGGGGCAAACCATAAGTTAACACAGTATCAAAGACCTGTTTGAGTTGGTCTTCTCTATCGCCATTGTGCAGTCCTGATATTTCAAATTTTATGAGTTTCTCGAAATGATTTCTGATAAGGAAGGTTTTACCGACTCGCCTACGTCCATAGACGGCTATCAATCTGGATTCTTGCGCTTGCAAACAATCGTTGAAAATTTGACGTTCTTCTATTCTGCCAATTAATGCCATTTTAATCGCTATTTTTTAGAAGACAAAGGTAAACAAAATAGCTATTTTGGCTGATTATAATTTTTTAATTTTTAACAACTTAAAAATTTTAGTTAAAAATTCAGCTTTAAACTATTGATAATCAATATGTTATGAAATTTAAACGAAAACTATAATCAGCCAAAACTAACGAAAAATGATGATTTTGGCTGATTATAGTTTTTAGGGCTTTATATTTATCAAATTTGGGCTTTAATACTGAGGGGGTCATTCTTTGCGCTGACTTGGGTCGAAAACGACAATCAATGTCCAACCACTATTTAATGTTTCTTTTCTTCTAATCACGACAGGCATTGTTTTAATCATTCCAATTAATCTTAATGCCTCTTTGTCCAACATTTCACTATGAGAACGTCGTACTCTGGTCATAATGATTTTACCTTTTCTGTTCGTTTTGACTTCAACAAAAACTCTAACTAAAGTATCAATTTTAGGTACATTTGACCAGTTTATGTGTTCTTGAAAAAATGTCCTTAAACTATCTATATTTTTAAATTCAGATTCAACAGTCGAGTTTAAATACTCTTTTTTGGATTTGAATACTCCTTTTTCAAATATATAATCGGTCTCTTGTTCATAAGTCGATCCATAGCCCATGTGAATATAGTTCAATAGTTTACCCGAAGGACTTGTCAATGTATCTGAAACCCAATCAGCAAAAATGGGTTGATTACAATTTTTATTAGGAAAAACTTCTTTCAAATCTATTTTACTATTTTTTTCACAGCAGCTATTTAACTCAACTAAGAAGAGGCTATCATTTGTTATTCTCCAATAAGCAACATATCCTCTCCAACACGCCGTTGAACACCAATTATCAAGTATTTTCGGACGTTTACCTTTTTCAAAATACATTTCCAACGGATTACTGAAAATCTTAAACGTATCTTTCCCGATTATCAAATAATCTGGTGCTTGACTCGTAGCGGATAATTTATGACATATTAAGAGTATGAATATTACACAATAATGTCTCATTTCTATATTTTTTAAAATATTATTTACGCATTAATACTCTTAAAAACACCTTTCATACTGAGGGGTGCATTAACAAAGGTAATTCCGATATTTACTTTTTTATAGTATTCTCATTGTGCCAAAAATATTTAGCTTTGTGAAAATATAAAAAACGATGAACCCTCTTTTACTCTTTATCATCTTACTCGCCTGTATTATTGCCGCTTTGTATTTAGGG
>JAYUUR010000467.1:0-3023 GCA_043754475.1 Saprospiraceae bacterium
GCTCCACAGGTATTAGTGGCTTTAAATTTTATGGGGTAAGTGCCCGTTGTTGAAAAAGTAATATCGCCTGGGTCGAATGTATTAGCTGTAGAAATAGAACCACCTGCAATTGTCCAATTATACTGAGGGGTTAAGCCACCATCGTTCGTAACTGTCGCAGCAGGTCTAATGGAGAACGGAACGCAGCTACCCACGAGCGTATCCATCGCCACTTTTGGTTTGGATTTGACGACTATTTTTTGGCTGCTCGACCAATCCCTTGTACCACATATACTATTGATTTGTAAGTTTAAAGTATAGTCACCATTTTCATCAAAACGAATAACAGGATTTTGCGAATTAGCGTCCGTGCCATTGATAAAAACCCAACCCGAAGCCGGCTGAACCGACCATGTATTGGATGTGGCGTTTTGAGAAGTATTATTAATGGTCAATGTATAAGGTGCACATACAGTCGATGTTGGATAAGTGATTGCTCCGCCTGCACTCGGTGCGTCATGCACAACAATATCCATCGTTTTCACCGAAGTATTGCAAAAACTGCTGACAGTCAATGTGACTCTATAAGTACCTGTTGCAGAGAAAGTATGGCGTGGATTCAACTGAGAAGATGTATCGGCTGTGCCCGAAGAAGGGTCGCCAAAGTTCCAAGCGAATTTAGTTCCTGGTGTGTTCAGTGGGCAAGTTGTATTAGAAAACGCTACATCAGGATTGTCAATACACACATCTTTGGGTGCGAGGAAGTCAGCAATCGGGCTGAAATAGGCATAAGCATCAGTCGTTGTGGAGTGACTCAAACAGTTCGCATCGCGGTTTTGCGCCGTTAATTTTATTTTATACACATATCCGCCGCTGGGCTGCGAACACATATCGCTGATAGGGCGTTCATAAATGTGAACAGGTGCAGAATTATCCTGCAAAGTATCCGTTTTTGAACCATCGCCCCAGTCCCAAATATAATATAAATCGTTGCCGTTGGCGTTACTCAGGTTCTGTACCGAGATGGGCTGTCCAATACAAATGTCGTTATTAACGAGCTTGGGAGCAGCGGCTGGACGAGGAGGACAAGATTGAGCGGAGGCAGCGTATGATAGAAAAAATACGCTTAATGCCGTGAGTAAGATTCTCATGTGTATGGCAGCTTTACGGTGAATTGATTTTATTTCGTTTCAGATACTAAAAATCTACTCATTAAATAGTATGCCAAACATGGCTCGTTTTTTTTATTAAATTTTTCTATTTTATGATAAAAATTTAAAATTTACTTTTACAAAACATTGATTTTCAATGAATTATCAAAACACATATTTTTTATAAAACATTTAAACAATTTTAAGTTTTAACATTTATCCCCAATTTTCTAACTTTGAAAAATCCTGCACAAACGAAAGAGTATCTCGAT
Organism: Saprospiraceae bacterium; assembly: GCA_043754475.1. GTDB lineage: Bacteria > Bacteroidota > Bacteroidia > Chitinophagales > Saprospiraceae > JAAFJT01. Next base: position 1,403 of record JAYUUR010000467.1, read on the forward strand.
ATTTCAAAAAATGAACTCAATCGCCTGTCTTTGCTCGTCGATAAAGTCTTGAAAATGGCAACTTTTGAGCAAAAAGAAACGCATTTGACCCTTGAAACCCTTGATTTAGCGGCGTTGACGCAACAAGTTTTGGACTCCATGAAATTGCAATTTGAAAAATATCAGGCTGTCGTTTCTTTAGAAAAAACAGGTACTGATTTCAATATTCAAGCCGATAGGACACATATTACCAGCATTATTTACAATCTGATAGATAATGCTTTAAAATATGGCGGTGACAATCCCACAATTCGCTTGGAATTACAATCTCCGTTTTATGACTTCGTGCGGCTTTCAGTTGCGGATTCGGGTCAAGGCATACCCCCTCAGTATCAGAGCAAAATTTTTGAAAAATTCTTTCGCATTCCGACAGGCGATATCCATAATATCAAAGGTCACGAATTGGGATTGAGTTACGTAGCGAGCGTGGTCAAACAGCATGGCGGCAAACTAAACGTTGAAAGTGAAGTAGGCAAAGGCAGCCGTTTTTCTGTATTTTTACCAATAGTTGGTAATTAGGAATTAAAAATTACGAATTAGGAAAATGAATAAAATTAAAATTTTATACGTAGAAGATGAACCGTTTCTTGGAAAAATAGTCAAAGAAAGCCTTGAAAGTCGGGAATTTGAAGTGAAAATGGTGGCGGATGGGCGGCATGTGATGGGTGCTTTTCATGCCTTCTTACCTCATATATGCGTCTTGGATATTATGCTTCCGAACGTGGACTGCTATACACTTGGGCGGGATATTCGCCGCCTCGCACCTACCCTACCCATTATTTTTCTCACTGCCAAAACGCAAACTGAAGACGTTTTGAAAGGTTTCGAGGCAGGTGGTAATGATTACATCCGAAAGCCGTTTAGTATGGAAGAATTGATTACTAGGATTCAAAATTTATTGAAAATTAGTAGCAAAGCACTCCCCTCAGTATCAGCGCTTGTTTCTATCGGAAAATACGATTTTTCACCTCAGAAATATGAGTTAAGATGCGGTGAAAGCGTGCTGAAGCTATCCCACAGAGAGTCAGAATTATTAAAAATATTGAATGAAAACCGACAATTTACCATTCAAAGAAAGGATATTTTATTGAAAATATGGGGCGATGATTCCTTTTTTAACTCCCGCAATTTAGACGTTTACATCACCAAATTGAGGGACTATTTCAAGGAAGACCCCTCAGTACAAATCATTACGGTGAAGGGTGTAGGTTATAATTTTATTGTAGATTAAAATATTAGATGCCATAGGAATGTAAATTAGACTGAGGCATTCCAAGGGCATCTAATATGTCTTTCAATTAAATATAATCATTAATAATATTCTCCAACCATTCCTGCTTACCACTTTTCACCAATGGCTCACCATTTTTTAAAGCGAATTGGCGTAAATCTTCAAGGCTTAATTGCCCGCTGTCGAAGTCTTTCCCTGCACCACTATCGAAAGACGCATAGCGATCTGAGCGTATTTTTTTATACTTGGATTTTGTTAAAATAGCATCTGAAACGACAAGTGCGCGAGCGAACGCATCCATGCCGCCTATGTGCGCGAGGAAAATATCTTCCAAATCCGTTGAATTGCGGC
>JAYUUR010000468.1:0-9007 GCA_043754475.1 Saprospiraceae bacterium
TTTCCAAATGTCAATCAACTATTCTTAATCTCATTAAAATCTGTAAAGCGTTTTTAAAGCAAGTTTTGTAATAATTTTATTTTGTAGGGTTTTAAAAACCATTTTGGTCTGTTGACACGATGTTTTATACAATAATAAACAATCCAATTTATGGCAAGTATTTATTCTTTTTATTAAAAGAATTTAATTTAGCCACAATGAATATAGGCTCTGCTGTTCCAAGTTTAACAACAGAAATTTTAAATAATTTAGAAATTACTATGCCTTCTGACGATGTATTAAAAAGGTTTAATGATGTGGCAACCCCTCTTTTTGAACGTATGGAAGCAAACGTGGAAGAAACCCAAACCCTCACCACCCTGCGCGACAGTTTACTACCAAAACTGATGAAAGGAGAAATAGCGGTGTAAAAGAGCATTTATACTGAGGGGTGCTTTACCAAATCCCAACGGGATTACATATTTATAACCAAACGAGCAAAATACGTATGAAATCCCAACGGGATTATATATTTATAGCCAAACGAGCAAATATGTAACAAATCCCAACGGGATTGTATATTTATAACAAAACGGGGCAAAATCGTATCAAATCCCAACAGGATTGTATATTTATAAACATAAAATCCCGTTGGGATTGGGGATACATTTGATGATTGTTTTTGCTATAAATATGTATTCCCTTTGGGAATTGATAAACGATTGTTTGATTATTTTTGCTATAAATATGTATTCCCTTTGGGAATTATCATTTATACAATATGTTTTCAGAAAACTATTTTATTCATTTATAAAAACAATATACTATGGCTGGCACATTCGGACAATTTTACGCACACGTTGTTTTTACGCCAAAACACCGCGCCAATATTATTCGAGAATCTTTTAGAGAAGAATTACAGATGTATATGACAGGCATTATTCAAGGAAAAAAACATAAAGTTTTAGCGATTTACTGTATGCCTGACCATGTTCATATACTCATCGGATTGAAACCTTATATGGCACTTTCAGATTTGGTTCAAGTCTTAAAAAAAGAAGCGACCAATTTTATCAATGACAAAAAATGGATTGCTGGCAAGTTTAGTTGGCAAGAAGGATTCGGCTACTTTTCCCATAGCCATTCAGAACTTGATAAGGTCGTAAAATATATACGCAACCAACCCGAACACCATAAAAAGAGGTCATTTAGAGAAGAGTATTTAGAAATTTTAAACCGTTGTGAAATAGAACACAAAGAAGAATATCTTTTTGAGTGGATAATTGATGAAAAATGAATTCATACATCCAAAATTCCCAAAGGGAATAAATGTTTATAGCAATCAACAAATGTGTTTCCAATCCCAAAGGGATTTTATGTTTATAGAACATCAATGTAAAAACCGCCCACAATCCTATAAACATTTATTCCCTTTGGGAATTGATGAACAATTGTTTGTTGATTGCTATAAACATAAAATCCCGTTGGGATTGGAAACGCATTCGTTGATTGCTATAAACATTTATTCCCGTTGGGAATTGATAAACGATTGTTTGGTGATTGCTATAAACATAAAATCCCGAAGGGATTGTTGCATTTACCTGCTATTTAAATTGAACAACACATGACTAAATTCATAACGGAAAACGACATTGAACAAATCGCCTTAACCATTCTGCAAGATGATTTAGGCTACACCGTTTTGTATGGTCCCGACATTGCTGACGGCATTGAGCGGACGTATAAAGATGTCATTTTAAATGGTCGTTTACAAAAAGCAATAGATAAACTCAATCCCATAATTCCTGCCGAAGCTAAAGAAGAAGCCTTTAAAAAGGTTTTAAGAACGCTGAGCATTAATCTTTTTGACAACAACGAAGCCTTTCATAGCTTTCTTACTGAGGGGGTAGATGTTAAGTTCAGCATTGGTGAAGGCAAGACGAAAACAGATAAAGTATGGTTGATAGATTATTTAAATCCTCAAAAGAATGAATTTGTCGCTGTCAATCAATTCACGGTTGTAGAGAATCACCAAAACAAACGCCCCGATATTGTGCTGTTTGTCAATGGTTTACCTTTGGTTGTGATAGAGTTAAAAAATGCTGTTGATGAAAACGCCAACGTCAAAGCCGCTTTCAATCAATTGCAAACTTACAAGCAACTCATTCCCTCGCTTTTCACCTACAATGCCTTTATGATGGTCAGCGACGGTTGGTATGCGAAAGCAGGAACAATAAGCAGTGACTACAGCCGCTTTATGGAATGGAAAACGGCAGACGGTATAACAATCATTGATACCAATAGACAAGCCGAAATGGAGCCGATGCTCAAGGGTTTGTTGAATAAAAACACGCTTTTAGATGTCATTCGTCATTTCATCGTGTTTGAAAGAACAAAAGAAAAAACTATAAAAAAGATAGCCGCTTATCACCAATACTACGCGGTTAATCGCGCTATTGAGTCAACCATTCGCGCCTCTTATTCCGAGAAGTCGCTCAACGAACCACCCCCTCAGTATGGATTACTCAGTACTGATGAACAACCGCTTGGAGACAGACGCGCGGGTGTCGTGTGGCATACGCAAGGGAGCGGCAAGAGCCTGAGCATGGTGTTCTATACAGGCAAATTGGTTTTGAATGATGCTATGAATAACCCAACTATCGTGGTATTAACTGATAGAAATGATTTAGACCAACAACTGTTTGAAACCTTCGGTAATTGCGAACAACTGATTCGACAAAAACCCAAACAAGCCGAAAACAGAGAAGATTTAAAAGAGAAATTAGCCGTGGCATCAGGTGGCGTTGTTTTCACAACGATACAGAAGTTTATGCCCGACATCACATCCGCAACTATCAGACAGAAGCAATATTGTCGTCATTGCCGATGAAGCACACCGCAGTCAATACGACTTCATTGATGGTTATGCGAAAAATATGCGTGATGCTTTACCGAAAGCGTCTTTTATTGGTTTTACAGGTACACCAATAGAAAGCGCAGACAAGAATACACAAGCGGTATTTGGAAATTATATAGATGTTTACGACATTCAACAAGCCGTAGAAGATGGTGCAACGGTGAAAATCTATTACGAAAGTCGTTTAGCCAAAATAGAATTGAGTGATGCCGACCAGCAAATATTAGACACTCAAGTAGAAGAACTCACTGAAAACGATGAATTAACAGACCGACAAAAACGCTTTGCAAAATGGGCAAGTAAAGAAGCCGTTGTTGGTAGCACACAACGGTTGATGCAAGTGGCTTTAGATTTAGTCACGCATTTTGAAAACAAAACCGCCGCCGTCAAAGGCAAAGGTATGATTGTCTGCATGAGTCGCCGCATCTGTGTGGACTTGCACAACGAAATCATCAAATTGCGCCCCGATTGGTATGACAAAGCCGATGATAAGGGCGCTATAAAAATCATTATGACAGGCTCAGCCACCGACCATTTGAATTGGCAAGAACACATCCGCAACAAAGCCAAACGAAAAGCAATAGGCGATAGACTCAAAGACCCACAAGATGATTTAAAAATGGTGATTGTGCGCGATATGTTACTGACGGGTTTTGATGCACCGTGTTTGCACACCTTATATATTGATAAGCCAATGAGTGGGCATAATCTTATGCAAGCCATTGCCCGAGTAAACCGCGTATTCGGAGATAAAGAAGGCGGCTTCATCGTTGACTATATCGGCATATTTCAAGATTTAAAGAATGCCCTACAAATATACACCGATGCCAAAGGAAAAGGACAATTGACCTTTGACCAAGAAGAAGCCGTGGCGAAGATGTTGGAATTGCACGCAATTGTTGCAGATATGTTCGGGACATTCGGTTATCAAAAGTATTTCACACTTGATTCAAGAAATAAACTGCAATTCATACTCGATGCATCCGATTACATTTTAGGACTTAAAACAGAAGACGGTAGAAATGGTAAGCAACGATTCAAAGATCATGTAACAAAATTGCAACAAGCCTTTGGATTGTCAACTCCTAATCCAAAAGCCTTTGAAATACGCGATGATTTAGCTTTTTTTCAAGCGATAAAAGCCCGTTTTGCCAAATTTGAAGAACAAACAAAAAAGGTTAGCACCGAAGATGTCGAAACCGCTATTCGTCAAATCATTAATGATGCGATTATTTCAAAAGAAGTCGTAGATGTTTTTGAAGCCGCAGGGATTGCAAAACCAAGTATAGAAATATTAACTGATGACTTTTTGAATCAAATTCGTGATTTACCGAGAAAGAACTTAGCCCTAGAACTCTTGAAACGTTTATTGAATGATGAAATCAAAAGCCGGGCAAATACCAATCTTGTTCAAAGTAAAAAATTCTCTGAACTGTTAGCCCAAGCTGTGAAACGTTATCAAAACGGGTTGATAGAAGCCGCACAATTGATAGAAGAATTGATAAAACTGGCACAAGACATTAAAGAAGCCGATAAACGGGGTGAAAAACTCAACTTACGGGTAGATGAATTGGCTTTCTATGATGCCCTTGCCGCGAATCCAACAGCAGAAACTATTTTAGGTGATGTGACATTAAAAGCGATAGCTCACGAATTGGTCGAAAGTGTTCGTAAAAACACGTCTATTGATTGGCAAATCAAAGAAAATGTCCAAGCTAAGTTGCGAGTAATGATAAAAAGAATATTGCGTAAATACAAATATCCGCCTGATGACCCAACAACAGGAGAATATACTATTTCTGTAACGAAGGTTTTAGACCAAGCGGAGTTATTAGCGGATTTTTGGACAAAAGAATGATAAATGTCTAAATACTTTGCTGTTATCCTCCCAGTGATAAATTTATCTTCTCAGCGATAAATTTATCTTCCCAGCGATAAATTTATCCTCTCAGTGATAAATTTATCCTCCCAGTGATAAATTTATCTTCCCAGTGATAAATTTATCTTCCCAGTGATAAATTTACCCTCTCAGTGATAAATTTATCCTCCCAGCGATAAAATTACCTTCCCAATGATAAATTTATTTCAAGTTATAAAAATAAACCATAGGTGGCACGCTTTTTGGTTGTTTAATAATAAGTTCAATTAAAAATTGACGTGAATCTTACCCAACTTAGAATCCAAATTCTTTTATTTTAAAAATTAAAATTAATGAGTCGTCAGACCACCGTTGCGCCCAATGCTGATATTTGGGCACGCATCAAAACCAAACAAGCAGAACTTCACGCCTTGTACGCAGAAGCTGCTCAAAACATCTACAAAGAAACTCAAGGCGAGGCTTTTTTGGGAGAAAAGAACATTGCTTATGCTCAATATTGGGCTGGGGCAGTCAAAAAATCACCAAAAGCCGTCACTGGAGAGTACAATGCCGCTGATTTTGAAGTCAAGGCAGCCTTGTTTCCGGATTTTGTAGAAGTGTATAACACGCACAATGCAGCCGGTTCAGTGTTGGATGAGCCTTACAACATCCTCTCAAAAGATGTTTTGCGCTATGCCACTGATGCCAAAAAAGCTTTCGATATTTCGAATGATGCTGTCTGTAAACAAGCGACGAAAGATGCCCCTCAGTATCGGAAGGCTTCACCTGCCAAATCTAAAGCTGAGAAAGCGGCAGAGAAAGCGGCAGCCGAGAAGAACAATGAATTGGCTATTGCCAATTAAGTGTTACAAATAAAATAAACAAATTATTTTATGAATCTAACCTTCCACAGCTATGACCTACAAATGCGGCATCCCTTCCGCATTGCCCATTTTTCACGCACTCATACTACTATCGTTTTAAATCAAATAGAACTCAACGGCTTCATCGGTTTAGGTGAAGCCACCATGCCGCCATATTATGGAGAGAATGTAGAAACCATTACAACATTTTTAGAAAAAGCGCAAGTTGTTTTAAAAAAACAGACATATCCCTTTGATATTCAAGCAATTATGTCTGAAATTGAGTTGATTGATGTAAAAAACACAGCAGCCAAAGCCTCCATTGATATAGCGTTGCATGATTTAAAAGGTAAAATAGAAGGCGTGCCTGTTTGGAAAATACTCGGTTCAAATCCTGCAAATATGCCGATAACGAGTTGTACGCTCGGCATTGACACCCCCTCAGTATTGAGGCAAAAAGTAGCCGAAGCGGCGGCTTTTGAAGTCCTCAAAATCAAACTCGGCTCTGATGATGACAAAGCCATTATCAAAACAATCAGAGAAATGACTGATAAGCCGCTGTATGTAGATGCTAATCAAGGTTGGACAGATAAATATGAGGCTTTAGACATGGCGCATTGGGTAGCTGAACAAGGCGTGGAACTCATCGAACAACCGATGCCGAAAGACGATTTAGACGGCAATGCCTTCGTGACTGAGGGGTCGCCAATTCCCATCATTGCTGACGAATCTTTTCAACGGCTCACTGATTTTGATACGATTCAAGGCGCATTTCATGGTATTAATATCAAACTCATGAAATGTACAGGGCTAACCGAAGCATTAAAAATGGTGCATGAAGCCAGACGCAGAGATTTGAAAATATTGATTGGCTGCATGAGTGAAACAAGTTGCGCTATCATGGCAGCCGCTGCCCTTGCGCTGCAATGCGATTGGGCGGATTTGGATGGTCCTTGGTTGGTGACAAATAATCCGTTTGCAACGCCTATATTATCTGTGAGGAATGGAGAGGAGAGGGGTGGGCGAATAATGCTTTCGGATAAAATGGGTTTGGGAATTTCCGCTATTTAAAATTCAACTTCTTCGTATATTCCCCATTCATCAACAAATCCAAGGCGGCAGCACTGAGTTTGACGCCTTTTTTAACGGTTTTATTCTTAGATGAAAAAATGCCTAAGCCGTTTTCAATATTCGTATAAGTCGGGATGGTCTGCGAGCCGGTGATACCTGTGTTGGCGATGCCAATATTGATAAAGTCTATTAACTCCTGACCGCCTGTGTACACTTCTATATCAATGGATTTGAAAGTTCTTTTCACGCCAGGTATCACAGTCATATTATCGCCTAAATATTGATAAAAATCCAAGCCTCGCCTTGAAAAACTCACAATTGGGTCGGCAACAGTGCCATTGAGTTTGCGTTGCCCGCCTGTTACATAATTCCATGATATGCTTTTGGCGAAAGTTTGATTAGGTGTTGCGGCATTTATTTCATCATAATTAACAACCACTTTTATATCAACAAGTCGAGCAGATTTTTCTTCCGTTTCGATGGTGACATTGAATGTGTTTTCGTAGCGGAGGAAAATGGGTGTTGTGTCGGGCGTGGTCACTTCATAATTGCCAATAACTTTAGTGGTGGATTTGGCAAATGGCTTAGTTTCTCCTTTTCGGAGTAATTCTATACGCCATTCTTCATCGGATTGAAGACTGAGCGTGCTATTTTTAATTTTATATAAAAAATTTGGCGACTTGGCGAATATCCCATCCTTGCGCGGATACCCCTCAGTATTCCCATCTACTTTTGTCAAATTGAAACGCTCATTGTTGCGGGTTCTGACGAGCGTCACGGTCACGTCTTTATAATATAAGGAGTCGGGAATTTGAGCAATATCGAAAGCACTTTTATTTGGATCAACAAAAGCCTTTTCTACGCGGAGATATGTCGCCGTATCATTCAACGATAAAAGCCCATATACAACGGGTATATCTTTCCAACCTTCAACAGTATTTAATTCATCTTTACAAGAAGTAAAAAAAATGAGCGCGATGGCAAATAGTGTTGTTATTCTTAGAATATGGTATTTCATTAAAATTTGATTTATAATTTATGTAAAATACGGGTTAGAAAGCACATTGTGACACTCCGTGTCAAGTGCAAATGCTTCATTGATTAATTATTATAAATATTGTGACTCTCCGAGTCATTTTCCGAAGAAATTACTATCGAAAAATCCACTTTTAACTGACTCTGAGAGTCAAAATGTTTATAATAATCTCCTGTTCAGCCTTTGGCATTTGACACGGAGTGTCATAATATGACTTTTCAACTCGTCATTCACATAATTTGGTGATATGTATAAAGCAAAATTAGACTTTTAAAAACAACCTCAAAAATTTTAACGAAGTATGATAATATAATTATTTATTTTCAACCTCTTATCGCTCAATTATTACACAATTAAAACAATTCAAAATGAAAACCGCCTTTTTATTGAAATTTTACATAGCATTTAGTTGTATTTATCTCATTTTACTCCTCATAAATTTAGAGGCAACAGCCTTTCCTTTGAAACCATTTTTAATACCCTCGTTGATAGCGGCAGTGTATTGTCATCCTAATTTCTCTTCTAAAAAGTTTCTTTCAGGTGCTTTAATTTTTTCTTGGATAGGCGATGTTGTTTTGATGTTCCAATCTTTGAATCCCTTGTTTTTTATGGGCGGACTCACTGCTTTTCTAATAGGGCATATTATCTATATCATCTTGTTTAATAAGGAAAAACGACAAGTTTTGAATAAAAACAGTCGCTTTTTACGCATTGGGTCTCTTTCAATCATGTTATATTTGATAGTCATGTTGAGTCTATTATTACCTCATTTGGGTGCTATGCGACTGCCTGTGACGGTTTATGCTTTGACTATCTCTCTCATGTTATGGACAGCAGTAATCGGTTACACAGAATGGGAATCACCTGCCAATGCTTGGATAATGACGGGGGCTATTTTATTCGTTCTGTCAGACAGCATTTTAGCGTTCAATAAATTTTATCAGCCGATTTGGTTAGCCTCTTTTTTCATCATGGTCACTTATTTGGCAGCTCAATATGCGATAGTGGTGGGGGTGTTGAAGTTGCCGAAATACTGAGGGGTATTGATAGATAGTTAGACAATTTGACAGTAGATGTTAGACCGTTGCCATATCGTATTTTTATAGAAATGGGTATAATTTTAAGCAAAACGGTAGAAATTATAACCGTAGTAGGTATTTTTTAAGACACATAGTTCATAGTAGAGCACATAATTTTTGTCATTCGCCTAAAACGCAACAACCTTGATTCACTCCACAACAATGCCTCTCATTCTCCATAAAGGAATGATAGTGCAGCAAAAA
>JAYUUR010000469.1:0-9002 GCA_043754475.1 Saprospiraceae bacterium
AGGGCTATTTTTATTTAATTAAATAAAATTTATTTGTTTTAAAATATTTTATAAATAATTGATTATCAATTGTTATAAAAATATAATTTTTTTAATTTGAATAATTGCAAAATGTTTATGCAAGATAATTAAAAAAAGTTTGCAAAAAAATGATGAAAAATGATTGTTAATTAAAAATAAATTCTAAATTTAGAGGCAATTTCTAAGGAAAACCAGCATTTTTTCATTAAAAAACAGACATTATGATTAACGAAGATTACCTCCCTTGTAGTCAATACGAGAACCAAGCAGCCCACGCAGTCGAATCCGGATTTTCGGCTTTTTTTGATGCCACCAGTGCCCAATATTTTTTCGCTATGGTAGATGCCGATGATAAAGTTTTGCTGAAAAGCGAAGGCTATCCGCAACAAGCAGCGAGAGAAAACGGTATTCAATCGGTCATCAAAAATCGCATTAATCGGGATTTTTACTCCGTCAAAAGTGAAAACGACAAGTATTTCTTGAGTCTGCGTGCTGCTAATTATCGTGAAATCGCTCGCTCTTGCTCTTGCGAATCTGAAGCTGAGGCATTGGCTCTACTTCCTTATGTTACCGGCGATAAAATCCGAGGCGGACAAGCGGCTACAGCTGCTCCAAAAGAACGCGCCAACGATAAAGTTGACGACGATTATTTAGCTTGTAAAGAATATGAAGGGCATTCGGACGTCAGCATAGACGGCTATCCAGGTCTTGTTAAATTCACCCACGCTAACGGTCAGCATTATTTCGCTTGGTATGATGATAATGATAATGCTCTTTTGATGCGCTCCGAAGGCTATACCACTACCGGTGCTCGTGACAATGGCATTGCTTCCGTTGCAAAAAATAGAGATTTGGAAGAGCGTTATTCAGTACTTGAAAAGTTCAGCCGTTATTTTACCATTTTGAAAGCCGGCAACCATCAAGAAATTGCCCGTTCATGTCCCTATGATACTGAGGGGGGTGCAATGGCACTTTTCCCAAGTGCTCGCGCCAAAGCTGCTTCTGAGAAAGCTGCGGCGGCGGCCTCTGAAAAAGCTGCCGCATTGGCTGCTGCAACTGCCGCTACTCTGGTAGCTGATCCTGAACGTCGCGAAGACAATTATCTTCATTGCAAAGAATATGAAAATCATGGTTCAGCGGATGCCAATGGCTTCACAAAATGGCAATATAAGCAAGGTGAGCATTATTTTACTTGGCTAAGCGATAATGGTGCTGTGAAAATGCGCTCTGAAGGCTACCCGACGACGGCTGCCCGCAATAACGGTGTGGATTCGGTTATCCGCAACAGAGACAATAAAGATAGGTATGATATTATAGAAAAATCGGGCAAACAGTTCGTGGTTCTAAAAGCTGGTAACCATCAAGAAATTGCCCGCTCTTGTCCTAAGGATAATTTGGCTGCAGTTTTTGCTTTGTTCCCGCTTTTAGACCCGAACCTTCTTGTGGCAGCTGCTGCGGAGGATATTAGCGTCGCCGGTCCATTGGCTGCGGCTGCGGCTATTATCGCTACGGCTGCTGCAGTGATGCCTAAACCAGACGCCTACGTACCGCCACCTCCTGTTTATGAATCGGCTACAGTTGCTTCGGCTGACACGGGTGCTGCGGGTGGCTTCAAATGGTGGTGGTTGTTGATACCGCTTTTATTGCTTTTGGCTTGGTGGTTATTCGGCAAAGGTTGTAACAAAGAGCCAGTTGGCGTAGCTGAACCAAGAGTTGCTGTCGTAACGCCACCTCTTGTGGATACCATCAAAGCAGTTTCACCGACTACGGCAGTAGTGCCTGCTGCACCTGTGAAAAGCTGCAATCTCAATTGGATTTTCTTCGATTTTAATAAATCCGATTTGAGAGCGGCGTCTAAAACGGAATTGGATGAGTTGGTGACAATAATGAAAGACAATAAAGATTATGTAGCGGTTCTAAAAGCTAACACGGATGGGAAAGGTTCAGATGCTTATAATGAAGCTCTTTCAAATCGCCGTGCGGATAATGCTAAAGCTTATTTGGTGAGTAAAGGCATTGACGGAGGGCGTATCAGAACATCTATCAATGGTGAAAAAGAGCCTGCTGCTAAAAACGAAGTCGGCAGTCAAGACAGTGAAGCAGGTCGCCAATTTAACCGTCGAGTAGAGCTTTATGTGGAAGATAAATCTGGTAAGCAAATGTGTCAATCCATCGCACCTCCTATTCCGGCTGAATTAAAAAATTAAGCTACTTTTAGGAAGATATAAAAACCGAGTTAAAAAACGGCAGCTCCGAAAGGGATGAGAAAATAGTAGTTAATCTATTATTGACAACATCACTTTTGAGACTGCCGTTTTTTTATGCAAGCAAGATTTCTCAAATAAAAATTGCTCAATATATAAATAATGGGGTCACTATTTAAGGAGCACTATTCATTGATATATTCACTTTCTATCCCAATTCTATTCAGAAAAGTCTCCCCTCATATTTTCCCAGTTTAAAAACAAAAAGGTGTGAATTATGTTACTTGTTTTTAGAATTGTGTAAAGTATCTCGCCCTGTCTCAATTTATCTTTGTGTTATAGTATTCACTTCACAAGTAAATGACCACTGCTCCAGTATGTTTAAAGCCACTACAAAAAAGTATCTATTTTCAAAAGGCATCGACGAGTATTTTGAAGGCGTTTATAAAGGCTATCAATTTGCATTGCGTTTCTTTAAAGAAGCATTTGTCCCACCTTTTCATTTCCGAGAAGTCATCAATCAGTGTTTTGAGGTTGGTATAAAATCGTTGGCACTCATTTCCCTTGTCGGGTTTATCGTCGGTATCGTTTTTACAAAACAATCTCGCCCTTCATTAGAAGATTTTGGTGCTACTTCATGGCTGCCTTCTCTCATCGGCATTGCCATCGTCAAAGCCTTAGGTCCTCTGGTAACTGCTATCATATGTGCAGGTAAAGTCGGTTCAAGTATCGGTGCGGAGTTGGGTTCGATGAAAGTGACGGAACAGATCGAGGCAATGGAAGTTTCAGCCATCAATCCTTATAAATATTTAGTCGTTACTCGCGTGTTGGCTACCACCATTGCCATTCCTGTTTTGGCATTGTATTGCAGTTGTGTGGGGCTATTTGGTTCTTATTTTAATGTCCGAGCGGAAGAGGCAACCAGTTTGTCAACCTTTTATAAAAATGCCTTTTCCAATATCGCTTTTATTGACCTTTATTCATCCTTGACAAAATCAATTGTTTTTGGTTTTACAATCGGCATAGTCGGTTGCTACAAGGGATTTAATGCGACACAAGGCACGCGTGGCGTAGGGAAAGCTGCCAATCAAGCGGTGGTTTTAGCCATGTTTTTAATTTTTTTGGAAGAAATTATTATTGTTCAAATTGCCAATTGGATTTTACATTATTAAGAAAATGATGAATTATAAATGATACATGATATAATAAATAAAGAGGAATCAGTCATAGCTATCAGTGGGCTATATAAATCGTTTGGTGAGTTGGATGTGTTAAAAGGCATTGATTTAAATGTTTTTAAGGGTGAAAACGTAGGCGTATTGGGCAAATCGGGTTCAGGCAAATCGGTTTTAATCAAAATTATTGTCGGTTTATTGAAGCCTGATAAGGGCGAAGTGGTGGTGTTAGGTGAACATGTTAATCAATTGCAAGGGAGGGAATTGGATGCTTTGCGGCTGCGTATTGGCTTTTCGTTTCAAAATAGTGCCTTATACGACAGTATGAATATCTATCAAAATCTGGCATTTCCACTCACTATGAATGTAAAACATTTGACTAAAAATCAAGTGGATGAAGCCGTTGAGGAAGCCTTAGATGCCGTGGGTTTGAAAGATAAAATAAAGCAAATGCCTGCTGATCTTTCAGGTGGGCAACGCAAAAGAATTGGTATTGCGCGGACGCTGATTCTCAAGCCAGAAATAATGCTCTACGATGAGCCGACTTCGGGCTTAGACCCCGTAACGAGTGCTGAAATTAATGCGCTGATTAATGAGGTGCAGCAGAAATATAATACAAGTTCAGTCATCATTACGCATGATTTGACATGTGCAAAAGCCACTTGCAACCGCATAGCCATGTTGATTGAAGGACAATTTTTAAAAATCGGTCAATTTGAGGAGGTTTTTAACAGTGATAATGATCAAATAAATGATTTTTTTAATTACAATTTTATACAATAACGCATGAACGAATCATCTAATAAACGCGCCGTTATTGTCGGGCTATTTGTTATTCTTGGACTGACATTTTTGGTCGGAGGCATTCTTATGGTCGGCAACTTGCATGAAACATTTAAAAGAAAAATGGAAATCGTTTCATTTTTTGACGATGTCAATGGCTTGCAAAAAGGCAATAATATCTGGTTTTCAGGGGTGAAAATAGGTACTGTTAGCAAGATACAATTCTATGGAAATTCACAAGTGGTTGTCAATCTGAATATTGAAACAAAAGTGCAGCAATACATTCGAAAAGATGCCAAAGTGAGAATCAGTACCGACGGACTAATAGGCAATAAAATCCTCGTTATTTACGGCGGTACTGAGGGGTATGCCGAAGTGCAAGAAGGTGACACTTTAGCTGTTCAAAAAACAATTTCTTCGGAAGATATGATAAGCACTTTGCAAAAAAACAACGACAATGTTTTAGTGATTACAACAGATTTTAAATCGGTTTCTGCTGATATGAAAGCCGTTGCGTCGGATTTTAAATCAATCAGTCGAAAGTTAACGACCAATGAAGGCTCGGTCGGAAAATTATTGAACGATGATGCCCTCTACAACAACATCAATACCGCTACAATATCGCTTAAAAATGCCTCCGCCAAAGCGCAGGAAATGGTCGCGTCATTGAACAACTTTACCGCCGGGCTCAATAAAAAAGGCACTCTTGTCAACGATTTGGCCACCGACACCGTCGTTTTTAATTCCTTTAAAAATTCTATTTTACAATTGCAAAATGTAGCCGACACAGCTTCCCGATTCATCACTGAGCTTAAAATGACTGCCAATAATCCCAATTCATCAGTCGGCGTTTTGCTGCACGATGAAGAAGCAGGTGCTTATCTAAAAGAAACCATGAAAAGCTTAGAAAGCGGTTCCAAAAAATTGGATGAAAACCTCGAAGCTCTACAACACAGTTTTTTACTCCGCTGCTTTTTTAAAAAGAAAGAAAAAGCCGCTAAAAAGAATTTAGTTAAACAATGACATGGTGATTAATTTTATGGAAAAAATGTACTTATCGCATCTTAGCTACGTCAAAATGTAAATGCCGATTAGGCTTTTTTTAAAAAAAATTAAAAACCGTATTTCAATATGAAAATTAGTCTAACGTTCAGCCTTTTATTATTCAGCATGGCTGCTATTTGGGGACAAAATGCTCAAGACTCCATTCCAACAGAAGTAGTTAAAGAAATTCCTCAAACGGAATGTTCAGAAGTGCGCTTAGATGCTGCTGCCGATTTCAAAAAAGGCATTCGGAAGATTTACCTTTTCGGTTTGGTGGATGATTATAAATACCGCAAGTTGTTGAATGAAAAATATAATATTGAGGTGCATAGCATGGGTTGCCTCGTCCTACCCGAATATAAATGCTATTCGGATTGTATGGAGGAGTTGATTACGCAAGAGAGGGGCTTCGGTTTTTTTGAAAAAGTAAGAATTGAAACAGGCTCTAAAGGCGTGCCTATTAAATCGGTGATGAAATCTACTTTTTAGTCAAATCTATGCTATATTTTAAAAACGAGCGACCCCCTCAGTATTTTTAATTGAAATACTGAGGGGTTGCTCGTTTTAAGAATATTTTCTGATTGTTTTTTACTTTAATGCATTCAAAATATTCCGTTCAATACGCTCCAATATATCTGACCCATCAGTTTTTTCAAACGCTTGACCTGTAATTTTTTCATACAATTCAACGTATCTATCAGTGACCAAATTGACAAGATCATCTGGCATTTCAGGCATTATTTGACCTTCTTTTCCTTGAAAACCATTCGCCATAAGCCATTCTCTGACAAATTCTTTGGAGAGTTGACGCTGTTTTTCACCTTTGGCTTGACGCTCAGCATACCCCTCAGTATAGAAGTATCTGGAGGAGTCAGGCGTATGAATTTCATCAATAACGACGATTTTATTGCTCATTTTTCCAAATTCATACTTGGTATCTACCAATATTAAGCCTTGTTGAGCCGCTAATTCTGTACCTCGCTTGAATAATGCGCGAGTATATTCTTCCAACTGCACATAATCAGCTTCCGAAACAATGCCTTGAGCGATAATATCCTCCCTCGAAATGTCCTCGTCATGCCCTTCCGAAGCCTTCGTCGTGGGCGTGATGATGGGTTCAGGAAATGGGTCGTTTTCACGCAAGCCATCGGGCATTCTAACGCCGCAAATCATGCGTTCACCCGACGAATAGGTGCGCCAAGCATGACCCGTCAAATAGCCCCGAATCACCATTTCCACCTTGAAAGGCTCGCACGCATAGCCGATAGCCACATTTGGGTCGGGCGTAGAAATAAGCCAGTTGGGGCAAATATCCTTCGTGGCATCAAGGAAATGAGCAGCAATTTGATTCAAAACCTGACCTTTGAAAGGGATAGGGCGAGAGAGGATAAAATCAAAAGCGGAGATACGGTCAGATGCCACCATCACCAATTTATCGCCGACGGTATAAACGTCGCGAACTTTGCCGCGATAAAAAGCGGTCTGATTGGGCAAATGAAAATGAGTTTCGGCAAGAGCTTTCATAAAATATTTTTAAATTGTGCCGCAAAGGTAAAATACTATTGAGAATTTAAAAACTTGTAATTCATGTTTAAAAAAATACTATTCATAACGCTTTCATTATCAATTGTTTCGTGTGAAGAAACGGTGGAAAAAGATTTTAACACCGTCGCTGCTGAATTTGTCAGCGACTACGCCAAATTTTTTCCTGACGAGACCCCCCTCAGTAAAACCAACCTTGAATTGCCTAATTTGCATATTCCAGATGTGCAAACGATGGATTCTGTCAAGATTTTTTATGACCAATTTTCAGAAGCCATGAGTCATTTTGATTCTTCTCAAATGACTATTTCAGTGCGAAGTGGTTTTAATAAAATGAGAAATATTTTAAAAAATATCAATACTTATTTGATTGATTATCAAACAAGTCCAGCAGTTTTTAACGTGCGCTATGGTTTTCAACGCATTTTAAATTCATCGTTCGATACCCCAGAACATCGCCTTCAAATTCTGTTTGACAAACTCGATAAAGTCCCTGCATTTTATCAAGCTGCTAAAAGTCAATTGAAAAATGCCAATTTCCATCAAACCAATAAAACCCTTGACGACCACCTCCAAACCTATCAATTTTTTGACAAAACTTTACCCGATTTCATCGCTGCCAAACATCACATTACCCCTCAGTATCAAGCCCGTTTGGAAGCTGCTAAATTAGCCATCAAGGATTATGTAGCGTATGTAGAAAGTCTCCGTTTGATTTGAAAAAACGATAGCGAATGAACATCAGTCCATTCGCTATCGTATTTTTAACTCCTTTTTTGTCAATCATTTTCGGGCATGTCCAAACTCATAACTCATAACTCTTATAAGTCTTTCACTGAATTTTTTTCAGAAATAATCTCTTTGAGTTCACTTAAAAAAGTGTATTGCTGAGGCATGACTTTTTTGAAAGCATCTTTCACGGCGAAGTAAGTACCATGTTTTTCCAATTCTTCAAACACTTTATCCGCCACAAATTTCACGTCCTGCTTAATCAAACCCTTCAAAGACGGGATGTCATGCCAATCACCTTCAACGGCATACGCCTGAAATTCCTCACCATCTTTATTGACAGGGTCTAATTCAATAGCATTTTTCTGCATCTGTTGCATAGGGGCTTGCGGCAAATGCCAATCATCGCCTTCAATATCATGATTGACGAGGAAAACTTCCAAGCCGCGTTGGCGAATTCGGTAGATAATGAGATGCGCTTTTTTAATGATGTCTTGCATGTGCAGGCGTGCTTTAATTTTGTATTTCACAAATATCTAAATATAAATGCAATTAATGGTTAAAATGTTTCATCAATTTTCAAAATAAATTGAAAAAATTGAAAAGATTGTAATTTTACCATTTCAAGGCAACATACTGAGGGGGTATCAGAAAGAGTTATACGATTGATTGGTATTTTTGACTACGACCACGACCAGCAAATTATCATTTTATTTTTAAATTTTTGATAATTGATAATTCGACATTGACAAAATCTATTTCACTTAATAAAAAGTGAGCATCAATATTTAACCAATGAAAAAACGTCAAAATAATATGGTATGCTTCCTCTGTTTCTTTGGTTGAAATCAAATATCCTTGAAAACATATAGGCTCATGGTGTGCAATTCTATTTCTCAATTTATTGATTTTATCTAATTCCTTAAAAATATTTGTATGATTTTGCCCGCTTGGACGATTTGGGAAAACCACCAGAAGAGTATTACCTGCTGCTGAAAATTCTTTTGAACCAAACAGATATTTCCAAAATCCAAAATTCATATCTGAAAGTGTTTTATCATGGGTGTAATTAGACCCTAATTTAAAGATAACATCTAATACTTTACGTCTTGATGTCTCACACCCTTTGACCTGTAAAAAACCGCTAATATTACATTGATTTTGTAACCAATTTTTTCCAAAACGATTTTGATAGTGAGAATCAATAGCATTTCTTAATGCTACTTCAAAGAGACTTATTATCCCAAATAATTGTTGAGACAGCCTTAGATTAGCCATATAAAGCTGTACAGTTTTGTTTTTATCTGAATCACAAGCATTATTATAGCGATAAATGCGTGGTTTGGATATTATTTTTTCAAAATCTTCAAATGTCATCGTTTAGAGTTGGATTTTGTTTTCTCACAATATACTGAAAACTCCGAAGATTTTTCTGGATTGCTAAAAACGTGTCAAAAATCGTAAATTGCGGGCAAAAAAAGGGAATATATGAAAAAAAATTTAT
>JAYUUR010000470.1:0-3010 GCA_043754475.1 Saprospiraceae bacterium
CGATATGAGAGAGCGTTATTCAAATAAAGGTTCTAATTGGTTAGGTGTCGTAAAAAAATCCTATTCCACATACCGAACAGTAAAAGAAGCCTTCGGTGGAACAGCAGATGTGGCTTCGATGGTGAAAGATGCACAGACGGCTTCAAAAATTTATACACAATTGAATCAACAATTTGGTATTTCCCCATCAGAAAGTCATAATTTTGCCCAAAGTGGTCAAGCGCGTACATTAAGCGATTGGGCTAATTTTGTTGAAAAAAGTAAAAAAAGGTAACTGCTTAGGTAATTGCCCCAGAGGGGCTAAATATCGGTAGAAAATTTTTTGTACGCAAATTAGTGACGATAAACTCAAATAAATGGCTTACAAAGTAAAAGAAATATTCTACACATTGCAGGGCGAAGGCGGACAAAGCGGTCGCCCTGCCGTTTTTTGTAGATTTACAGGCTGCAATTTATGGACAGGCAGAGAAAAAGACCGCCCCAAAGCCATTTGTCAATTTTGCGATACGGACTTTATCGGCATAGACGGGTTGAATGGCGGCAAATACAAAACGGCTGAAGAACTCGCACAAAAAGTGAAATCATTATGGCCCAATGCAGCCGTAGGCAAGCCTTTTGTCGTTTGTACAGGTGGCGAACCGGCTTTGCAATTAGATAAAAAACTCATAAATGCCTTCCATACTGAGGGGTTAGAAATTTCAATTGAGACGAACGGAACTGTTGAATTGCCCGAAGGTATTGATTGGATTTGCGTGAGCCCTAAAGCCAATACAAATTTAGTGGTTTTGAAAGGTCATGAACTGAAACTCGTTTATCCTCAAAAAGATGCTGAACCTGAACGTTTTACGCATCTCAATTTTGATAATTTATATTTGCAACCAATGGATGGCATTTTTCAAAAAGAAAATATACAATTTACTGTGGAATATTGCCTAAAAAATCCGCAATGGAAACTCAGCCTCCAAACCCATAAAATTTTGAATATTCCTTAATGCTTCTTCAGGTACAATCATAGGAAGATTTAAAATCTTCCTATGATTATGACAAATTTAATTTTAATGAAAAAGCATCTTATCATCATCGGTGGACCTACGGCAAGTGGCAAAACGGCACTCGCCATCCGCTTCGCGCAGCATTTTTCTACTGAAATAATCTCTGCCGATTCACGACAATTTTATCGTGAAATGTCTATCGGTACTGCCAAACCGACTGATGTGGAATTGAGCCTTGCCAAGCACCATTTTATCAATAATATTTCCATTCAAGATGCTTATTCTGTGGGTGGTTTTGAAAAAGAGGCGATAGATGTATTGAATACAATCTTTATAAAAAACGATGTGGCAATCATGGTGGGCGGCACGGGCTTGTACATACGCGCGGTGTGTGAGGGCTTAGATGAGTTCCCAGAAGTACCCCTCAGTATTCGGCGTGAATTTGAAGATTTATTAGAAAAAGAAGGCATCGAATATTTGCAAAATATGCTACAAGAGGTTGATAATGAATATTTTATGCAATCAGATATTCATAATTCTATGCGTTTGATACGCGCTTTATCCGTTTGGAAAGCCAGTGGAAAACCGTTTTCAAGTTTTAGAAAAGGAGCTAAAACCAAGCGATTTTTTGAGCCGATTTATATTTATTTGGATGTCCCTCGAGCTGAACTTTATGACCGTATCAATAAACGCGTAGATGGCATGATGACAGACGGGCTGTTGGAAGAAGTCAAAAAACTATACCCTTTTAAAAACCTCATCGCCTTACAAACCGTAGGTTACTCGGAATTATTCGATTATTTGGATGGTAAAATGACGCTTGATGAAGCCGTTGATAAAATAAAACAACATTCTCGAAATTATGCCAAAAGGCAAATGACGTGGTTTAGAAAAGATGCTCACTGGCAGCAATTTGAAGCCCATTCTTTTGATGAAATTTTAAACACAATTTGTTTTAAAATTGAAAACATTGATTAAAATAAAATGTATAAAAGTATTATAATCAATATTTTAGCATCTTTTATAATTCTTTTTTTTCTAAGCTGTGGCAAAGAAAAGATCACACTTCAATGGCAGGAAATACCAACTCATTTGACAGATAACTTGCGTGGAGTCTATTTTTCTGACGCTCAAAATGGGGCTATTATTGGTGGTAAAACATGGAGCCGAGGCATTTCTTTGAATACTTCTGATGGGGGAAATACTTGGCGAATGGATAGTTTGCAAGGCTGGAGTTTGTACGGATTAGGCTCCAATACTGAGGGGGATGCTTTGACAATCGGCATCAGTGGAGAGGTTTTTTGTAAGCAAATAGTTGATACTATCTTTCGTACGACCTATCAATCTTATGGTTCATGGTTTCGAGATATTGCAGCTCGTAAAAAAGCAGATGGCTTGGTATGCGTAGGCGGGCAATCTTGGCAAGCAGGTATGATTTTGAGAGTGGATGGTTCAGGCAAAGTTAAAATTGACAGCTTCCAACAGGAATTGGAATCTGTTTGTTTTTCAGATGATTCGACGATTCATGCGGTGGGTTATGGTTTAGTGGTGCGTTCTACAAATGGTGGTAAAACATGGAAAACCAATCCTTTGAAAGACGATTTTTATCAATCGGTTTGCTTTCCCTCTTCAAAAATTGGTTATACAGTAGGTTTAGGTGGCATTATTGCGAAAACAGAAGATAGCGGTGCAACGTGGAAAAAGCTTCGCAATGGCGATGCCTTGACGGTGAGTAGTGAACCGTTTCGAGCCGTTTTTTTTACCGATATACTGAGGGGGTATATTGTGGGTGATCAAGGTTTGATGTGGTTGACTAAGGACGGTGGAGATACTTGGCAAACAGTAAAAGACCTGCCTAAAGTAGATTTTTATGATATTTTTGTTCGTAATAACGATGGGTGGATTGTAGGGAGTGAAGGAAAAATTATCAAATTTAAAGTCGAATAGTTACAATAATCAACTATTTGCTAACATAATTACCCCCTCAGTATCAATCATTTGCATACATTTAAAATGCC
>JAYUUR010000471.1:0-3008 GCA_043754475.1 Saprospiraceae bacterium
ATGCCACAGCACTCTCCTGTTTTTAAAATTTAGAAAATATTTATTTAAATATATTTAACAATACAAATTCAAATTACAGACATAAATTAGGCTATTTCCTCTCGGAACACATTAGGCAATGTTAATTAGAAATCATAATGAGATTTGTAGGAAAATGTATGTTCATAAAAAAATAATAATAGAATATATATGTTCAATAGTCAGAGATTGCGAGTCGTTAGGTTTTCAATCGAAGTAAATTTCGTTCAAACAAAATCTACTTGAATACATCAGTAGGAACGCTGCCAGATATATAGCCAAGAGAGATGAACTTAATGAATAAGTTATTATGAGATGAGTATTTTAGTAGCATCTTACAATAAGTTCATGGGGGGAACTCACTGGTTATAAAATGCTTTTCATTCGGTGTTATGTTCTATCATGTGTTTGTTTCTCGATTATCAGTTTTGTTCAATAGTTATCGTTTGTGATACAAATATAGACACCTCTTTCTTAAAACGCAACTGCTTTTTAAATATATTTTAATGAAACAGGTGCTTTTCAAGCAAATTACCGTGATTATGGTAAACAACAATTATCATTAAAAATTCAACCGCTTTTATATGTTCCTATACCTCTTTCATTAACTTTGCCCACTCAAATTGTCAATTATCTATGCTATGAAAGTAAAAATCATCCTTTTTATCCTTTTTATCCTCTTTTCCACTCAAATACTCTTTGCTCAGAAAAAATTCTCGACTCAATATACCCCCCTCAGTATAAATGCTTCTTTTGGTGTCCAAAACCCTGCCGCTGACTTATCTAAACGTTACGGCACCAACTTAAGCGTAGGCGGAGGTTTAGAATATATATCGCTACCCAAAGGTTGGATTGTTGCCGCCGATTTTCAATATCTCTTCGGGCAAAAAGTGAAAGAAGATGTGCTCGCCAATATGAGAACGCCCGAAGGTGCTATACTCGGCGACATCGGCACCTTCGCCAATGTCCAATTGCGCGAACGCGGTATATATATAGGTGTGAACGCAGGCAAGCTCTTCAAATTTTTTGATAATGGCAATCGCATAGGTGGATTAAGGTTAACCATTGGTGGTGGGTTTCTTCAACATAAAATCAGAATTCAAGACAACGGCAACTCCGCCCCTCAAATCGCCCCACCCTATACCGCTGGCTATGACCGTCTCACCAACGGCTTTGCCCTCACTCAGTTCATCGGCTATCAAATCGTCAGCCGTGACAAAACCATCAACTTCTTCTTCGGACTTGATTTTACTGAGGGGTTCACTCAAAATCGGCGAGTATTTAATTTTGATACAAGACAAACCGACACCCAAAAAAGATTAGACATATTATATGGTGCCCGTATCGGCTGGTCAATCCCTCTATTCACCAATCAAAATGCAGACGAAATAGAATACTAAAATAAATGATGAGTGATGAATGATAAATGATGAATTGCGTAAAATATTGATAATAAATTGGTTATGATTTTTATATATAATGTCGGCATATTTCTTTATAAAACAAGCATTTATGCTGCTTCTCTCTTCAATACCAAAGCCCGACAATGGGTAGAAGGACGCAAAGATATTTTCCATAAAATCGAAGAAGCAATTACCTATTACCCATCACCCATTACTCATGATAACTCATCACCCATCACCCATTACCCATCACCTATTACCCATGATAACTCATCACCTATTACCCATTACCCATTACCCATCACAGTGTGGATGCACGTGGCTTCATTGGGAGAATTTGAACAAGGGCGACCTTTAATAGAGGCTTTGAAAAAAAAGACGACCCCTATCCAAGGGATTCCTATAGGACAGTATAAAATCATCCTAACCTTCTTTTCGCCCTCGGGTTATGAGATTCGAAAAGACTATCCGTTGGCTGATCACGTGTTTTATTTGCCGATGGATTCTAAAAAAAATGCTCAGCGTTTTTTAGATTTAATACAACCCGATTTGGTCATTTTCGTCAAATATGAATTTTGGTTTCATTACCTCAATGAGTTGAAAAATAGAAAAATTCAGACTATCTTAATATCAGGCATTTTCAATAAAAATCAATTTTTTGTTTTAAATTTATATGCCATTATTTTAAAGAAAATGCTTAGATGTTTTACCCATATATTTGTTCAAAACACCCCCTCAGTATATGCGCTCAAAAAGCAAGGTTTGGAGCAAGTGACCTACGCAGGCGACACCCGCATTGATCGCGTGATGAGCATCGCCGCCGAAGCCCAATCTTTTCCGCTGATTGAACAATTTGTCGGCTCATCGCCCACGCTCGTATGTGGTAGCACATGGCAACCCGATGAAGAAATAATTATACAACTCTTACAAAATCAATATTTTACACATTATAAATTTATATTCGCCCCGCACGATATTTCAATTAAAAACATAGAACGTTTAGAAAATATGCTGCTTGAACCAAGTTTGAGGTATTCAAACCCAAGCCCCCTAAATCCTCCTTCCGAAGGAATGCCCTTGGCAAAAGGGGACTTTCTCCACTCGGGTCTAAATACAATAAGTGATGAATTTAAGGAAAATACAAGGGATTGTCGCATTTTAATTATTGACAATATAGGCATGTTGTCCGCCATTTATCGCTATGGAAAAGTGGCTTATATTGGTGGTGGATTTGGAAAAGGCATACACAATACCCTCGAACCAATTGCCTTCGGGCTGCCTGTTATTTTTGGAAAAAAATACAAAAAGTTTGAAGAAGCCAATCAATTAATAGCAACGGGTGGCGCATTTTCTATTACGAATTATGCTGATTTTGAAGAGAAAATGTTGTTTTTAATTGATAAAAAAAACTACCTTAATGCTTCAAATGCTGCCTTAAAATACATTGAGGAAAATCAAGGTGCTACTGATAAAATTGTTCAATTTATTGAATTTTTGTCATTCGCCTAAAACGCAACAACCTTGATTCACTCCACAACAATGCCTCTCATTCTCCATAAAGGAATGATAGTGCAGCAAAAAAGGCAT
>JAYUUR010000472.1:0-8980 GCA_043754475.1 Saprospiraceae bacterium
TGCACAGCTTCGTGGGCTAATTCTTTCATCTTAATTAAGTTTTGGTACACAAAATTAAGATTTTAGCTCACGAATTTTTTTTATAAGAAAACCCTATTAAACTAATCTCGCTCTCATCGCAGTCTCTGACTGCGTGTGTCTATTCTTTGGTCTTCAGATTACTCAAAAGCATATTTTAAAGAAAGCAATAAGCAAATCAACAACAATAACCATAAATAACCACCCAAAAGCCCAAAATACTGAGGGGTAGCCCATCCCAACGAATGGCTACCCCTCAGTATAAAAGCATATATTTCTATTATTTAACGCCATGAACGTTCAACAACTCTATAAACTCTCTGAAATTCTTGTCGAGTACCATCATAGAAACGAGCGATTACTTCTTGTCTGATTGCTTCTAAATTGCTAAGCCTTTCCAAATGAGTAAGAGTTAGCCAATAATTGATATTTGAATTATCTTCTCCTTTTTTTACAATTCTAACGACTTTTTCCATTGCACTATTTCTTACAAAGATACTGTTTTTTAAAGGAAATATGTGGTTTTACCAACGTTTTTTTACTATAAAACACTGAGGGGTAGCCCATCCCAACGAATGACTACCCCTCAGTAAAGTTAGAAATAATTTTACCTAAAACATCAATGCAAAGCATTAAGCGAATAAAGGATAAATGCCCTATATTTTCACTTCAATTAATTCATACTGCATTTGTTTTCCCTTCTTGGCTTTGGGTAGAATATGAACTTTTATCTTCTGACCCCAATAATCTTTTACTTTCAGCAAGAGGCTTTTTGTCTGTATTTTCTTTTGTTCTTTCGTATCTTTGTAAAAAAGGAAACCATGCAATTTGTAGATATTAAAAATGATATAGCCTTTCGTAAGATTTTCGGTAATGAAAATAAGAAAATTATCCTTATTTCTTTTCTCAATGCCGTGATGAAATTGAATGACAAGGATGCCATTGAGTACGTAGAAATACTCAATCCATATCAACTGCCTATTATCAAAAACCTGAAAGCATCAATCATTGACGTAAAGGCAAGAGATAAAAAAGGCAAGTCATACATTATTGAGATGCAAGTTGCCGAACCTGACGGATTGGATAAACGGTTGCTTTATTACGCCAGCAAAGAGTACTCACAGCAGATTGAAAGTGGCGAATACTATACAAAACTCAAACCGGTCATTTTCATTGGGATTTTTGACTTCAACTTCACGGTTGGGGAAAAATATCTATCTCATCACGCTGTCTGTGATTTGGAAAATGGAGAACGTCGGATAAAAGATATGGATTTTTATTTTATTGAACTGCCAAAGTTCAATATGCATTTAACTGAACTCGTCGAAATAACCGATAAGTGGATATTTTTCATTAAAGAGGCTGAAAATTTAGACATCATTCCTCAAAACGTAGATGATGAAGGACTGAAAGCAGCTTACTTAGATGCTAATAAACATGCCTGGTCGAAAGAAGAATTGGAAGCGTATGACTATGCAGCGATGAGAGAACAAGATGAAAGGGGAAAAGTGGAATTGGCAGAGAAAAGAACAAAAAGAGATGTGGCAAGAGAAATGAAAATAGAAGGAGAGCCCATTGAAAAAATAAAAAAATATACAGGGCTGACAGAAGATGAAATTAATGAAATATAAAGGCAACAATCATCAATAACCTTTTGAAAGCTCAAAATACTGAGGGGTAGCTCATTCAATCGAATGGCTACCCCTCAGTACAAAGCCTATATTTCTATATTAATTCTCCTCAAACTCTGCCGCCAATATCCGCAGAATCTCAGCAGCCGTTTCTTCTTCCAATTCAGTGCGGCGAACGATTTCGTCTTTGCTCAGAGCCAATACATCCCGAGCTGAATCGCAACCGATGCGTTTGAACTCTTCGATAATCCATGGCTCGATTTCGTCGCGGAATTCGACCAAGTCAACGTCGTCGATTTCTACTTCATCTTCTTCGCGGAACACATCAATTTCGTAGCCTGTCAAGCGACTCGCTAATTTGATATTCGTACCGCCTTTACCAATAGCCAAAGATACTTGATCGGGTTTGAGGGTGACGGAAGCGCGTTTGGTTTCATGATCCACTTCTACGCCGCTCACTTTAGCAGGTGTCAAAGCCCGTTGAATATAGAGTTGCAAATTGGTCGTGTAGTTGATAATATCTATGTTTTCATTGCGCAACTCGCGGACGATGCCATGAATACGTGCGCCTTTCATACCCACGCACGCGCCCACAGGGTCGATGCGGTCGTCATAACTTTCGACAGCGATTTTAGCACGTTCGCCCGGTATGCGGACAATATTTTTAATGGAAATAACACCATCTTCAATTTCAGGAACTTCTTGCTCCATTAGTTTGGATAAAAACTCATCGTCCGTGCGGCTCATAACAATCACCGGCGTAGCGTTTTTCATCTCTACACGCTTAATAATGCCGCGAACAGCATCGCCTTTGCGGTAGAAATCGCCGCGAATCATTTCTGTTCTCGGCAACATGACTTCATTATTCGTCAAATCATCCAGCACGAGTATTTCTTTTTTCAATACTTGACTGACTTCACCAATCACCAATTCACCTATGCGCTCAGAGTATTTTTTATAAATATCATCTTTCTCCAAATCCATGATGCGTGAAATAAGCGTTTGGCGAGCCGCTTGAATCGCGCGGCGACCAAACTCTTCTAAGCCCAATTGCTCATAACATTCATCTTCAATATCGTAATCCTCATCAATGAGTTTGGCTTCCGAAACGGAGATTTGCGCGCGCTCATCAGTGACTTCACCGTCGGGGACAACGCTGCGGACGCGCCACAATTCCAAATCGCCTCGAGTAGCATTGACGATGACATCGAAGTTTTCGTCAGTACCATATTTTTTCTTAATCAATGTGCGGAATACGTCTTCGAGGACACGCAGCAGCGCGGCGCGGTCAATATTTTTCCCTGCCTTAAAGTCCGAAAACGAATCAACTAAATTCATCATGATTTATATTCAATTTAATACTTGCCGTTGGGCAAGTGGTTGGTAATTTATGTTTTATTAAAAAGCTAATTTTACAAACGCCTTATTTATCTTTTCAAACGGAATTACTTTCTGAATGGTTTCCTTAATTTTCTTTTTTCCTTCTTTTCTCACTTCTTCAAATTCAAGCGTAATCTCTTGATTTTCAACGCTTAACAGTTTGCCTTCAATTTTTTCGCCTGTAGAAATTTGCATTTCATCATCTGTTGTTTTGTCGTTCGATAAATCACCCCCCTCAGTTGCTTCGTTCCTCGCAATGACATTTGGCTCGATATTGAGCTTTTCTGGATGGCAAGTGATTTGCAAAGTGCGCCCGATGTGCTTAGGATATTGCCGATGATACATCAAAGGACGCGCAACGCCCGGAGACGATACTTCAATGGTATAATCATCGCCCATCGGCAACTCCGTATCCAAATAATTTTCGATATATCTGCTGATGCGCTGACATTTTTCAAGGGTCAAACCCTCGTCTGCATCCAAGATGATTTCAATGGTTTTTTTAGAAGTCATATTGATTTCAATTAAAAAACAATCTTTGAATTCATCTTCTTTGAATTTTTCAAGGAGCAATTCTTCAATTCTATTTTCTATCATTTCTGTTTCGTTAAGTTATACAATGCAAAAGAGGAAGTGTGTCAACACCTCCTCTTTCCCGAGAGCCATAAATTCTGATGCAAATATAAGGATAAATAATTAAATACCAATATTTTTTTATGAGTTTTTAGTTTGTAGTAGGCTAAACACTAAACACTAAAAACTAAACACTATCGTCTATTTTTTATTAAACTGATTCATCGTGAACTGCGTACCAATCGTGCCGAAGGCTTTGACGGTATCAGCCGCATATTTCAATAAATCAGGCAATTGCGTTTTTTCATCTTTCGACCATTTGCCGAGAACATAATCCACTTGTTGTCCTTTGCCAAATTCACTGCCGATGCCGATACGCAGCCGAGCATAATCATTGCCGCCGAGCGATTGAGTAATACTTTTCAAACCGTTGTGACCGCCATCACTACCGCCTGGGCGAAGGCGTTGTTTACCAAAAGGCAATGCCAAATCATCTAAAACAACAAGCAAATTCTCATTAGGAATATTGTGTTTAGTGAGCCAATGGCGAACGGCTTTTCCACTCAGATTCATATAAGTCGTAGGCTTGATGAGGATAAACGTACGCCCTTTATGCTTAAATTCAGCCATAAAAGCCTGATTGTCCAATTTGAAATGGACGCCGAACTCTTCTGCTAAAAGGTCAGCCACAGCGAAACCGACGTTGTGGCGTGTGCCTTCGTAATCTTTACCAATATTGCCTAAGCCGGCGATTAAGTATTTCATAAGATAATTCAAATAAAAATAAAGCGCAAAATTAGTAAAAACTTCATTTTAAACGATGTCTCTTTCAAATTGTCTAATAATTAGATTTATACTGAGGGGGTATCGAAATTTCTTTTTATTGAACTCAAGTATTTTATTTCATAATTCATAAAATTTCAAACACATGAAGAAGTTCATTTTTTTATCAGGTTTAATGGTCATGGCATTATTTTTTAATAATTGCGGACCATCTTATGTGAGTGCAGAGCCGACTTATATTGAAGACGCTCGACCACCTCGCCCAACCAATACGCATATTTGGGTGGATGGCAATTGGGTTTGGAATCGTCGCGCACATACATATGTGCATAGGAATGGCTATTGGGTAGTGCCTAATCGAGGACGGGCTTATGTGCCAGGTCATTGGGCAGTCAATCGTCGGGGGAAATATTGGGTACCCAGTCGTTGGCGATAATTTTTAATAAAATTTCTTCAAAACACATGTCCAGTTAATGATTCGTTAAGGATTTTGTATTAAAATGACGGCTTTAACGCATTTTAACGCCACTCAAAAATACTTTAAATTACCCTTAACCATATGACGTTTACGGAATCTCTAATTTCGTTTTAATATTTAATTAAAATTAATTCATATTAAAAATTGAAATTCATGAGAAAAGTAAACTTGATTTTAGGCTTATTGGCGATGCTGCTTTTTCTTCAACCACATGACATGACTGCTCAACGTATCAGAGTCATTTTTGATACTGGGCATCGAGACTATGAGCGTCGAGACGTGCGCCCGCCATGCCCGGGTCCTGATTACGATTGGGTGGCAGGCAGATGGGTTTGGGATGATTATTACCGCCGAGATGTTTGGGTAGAAGGCTATTGGCTGCGGCGTGAAAGGGAGTACTATTGTGATAGCGACTGCTGCGGACGTCATGAGCATCATTACAAAAAACAAAAACATGGACAGGGGCATGGACGTTATAAAAATAAGCACCATGATGATTGATTAATAATGAGTGACAGGTAATGGGTGATTGGTAATATGCATAATTATTACCTATTGCCCATTACCCATGATTATACTTACCTTTCCCCTTTATTCGTTTTAAAAAAAATGTTATTGAATATGAAATATTGCTTAACCCTTGCCCTAATCTCTGCATGGACAATCTCATCAGGCGGCTGCGAAAAAGACACTACTACACAAGATGCTCCCGAAGCATTTGCTCCTGAAAAACGCCTATTGGCTGACCAAATCGTCAGTTGTTTTGAAAATAGCAATCCCGTTATTCAATACGATTATGTTGAAAACCTTAATGATGGGCGCGGATATACGGCAGGACGGGCAGGCTTCACAACAGCTACTTGCGATTTGTTGGAAGTCGTCAATCGCTATACTCAACAAGTGCCGAGCAACCCGTTGGCAACATTTATCCCTCGTTTGAAAACAGTTTGCGCCAATCAAGACCCCTCAGTATCTGGCTTAGAAAACCTGCCAAAAGCTTGGAAAACAGCAGCGAATGATGCTGTTTTTAAGAAAATCCAAGACGATGTGGTGAATGAGTATTACTTCAATCCTGCTCTAAAATATTTTCAAAATGCGGGTTTAAAATATCCGTTGAGTCTTCTAAATCTCTATGATGCCTGCATCCAACATGGCGATGGCACTGACCCCGACGGCTTGGCGGCGATGATAAAACGCACCAATCAAGCGGCTGGCGGTTCTCCTATTGAGGGGATAGATGAAACAAAATGGTTGGATAAATTTATGGAAATCCGTAAAAATACCTTGCTCAATGCCACCGACCCGGCTACGAGAGAGGCTTGGCGCGAATCAGTGGATAGGGTAGATGCTTTGAGGCGTATATTTGATAGTAAAAACATGAATCTTAAAGCACCAATAAAGTTAATTGTTTGGGGTGATACCTTTAATTTGCCTCAATGAAATAGATATTAGACTTTTAGATATTAGACCGTTAGATATTAGACAGCTAAAATATTGATTATGAATGTTTTAGCTGTCTAATATCTAATGTCAAACAATCTAATATCTATCTGTTTTAAGATGGCAACTTAAAAATTTTGTCCATAAAAATCCACGATGCGCTCGTCAACGCGAATATCCTGTGGGCGTATCGGCTGCTTCAAAACAATGCCTTCAAGGGTACGACATCGGCTGAGTGCTACATAGGTTTGACCATGCTCGAAAGCACCACCTGTTAGGTCAATAATCACTTTATCAAAGGTTTTGCCTTGACTTTTATGGATGGTCATCGCCCAAGCGAGGCGCAACGGGTATTGTTTGAAAGAGCCAACGGTTTCGGTTTCTATTTTTGAAGGGTCGTTGCCGAGTGAGTAGCGCAGAATTTCCCATTCCTGTTTTTCGACGGTTATATTTTTAAATGAACCGTCTTTCTCTTCTATTTGCACCACTATTTTATCAAAATCAAGTTGAATAATTTTGCCAATCGTGCCATTCACGTACTCCCGTTTCACATCATTTTTGATGAACATCACCTGCGCGCCGAGCTTCAATTTTAAGACCCCCTCAGTAGGATACTGCTTGGGGTCGAATGCGCCCGATACTTCGGCGATAAACGAAAACTCTTGCTGATTGAGGCTGCGCAACTCCCGATTATTGATTTCATCCACCACTGCATTGCGTGGTGAAAGCGTAATGAAATAGTCTTTTTCATTAAAATTCGGTTGAAAACGCCTGTTTAAATCGTCTAAATCATCATAATCTACTTGATTGGTGCGTACGGCATCGAGTAGGCGGATAAAATGGCGATTCTCTTGACGGTATATTTTGCCCAATTCCAGACCTTCTAATTCAAAGCCTTTTTCATCCAAATTGTTTTTGTTAATTGGTTGTTCGGTAAAAACTTTGGCTGAAAAGAAAAATTGCGATTCGTAATGCGTTTGAAAAAAATGCTGTTCTTGTGGCGTAGAAACGACTGGCGGCAATTGAAATAAATCGCCAAAAAATACCACTTGAACACCGCCAAACGGCAGCATATTGTCTCTATTAATTCTCAAAAAACGATCAATATTATCAATCATATCTGCTCTGACCATCGAAATTTCATCGATAATCAATACTTCCATTTTTTTATAAAGGCGTGTATCTCTGCGTCGATTGATTTCTTCAGGTGCAATAAATTTAGCAGGAAAACCGAAAAAAGAGTGAATCGTCTGACCGCCCGCATTCAAAGCCGCTACGCCCGTAGGTGCTAAAACAACGCATTTTTTCCTTGAAGTGCTACGGAAAAGGTGCAAAAGTGTGGATTTACCCGTCCCTGCCCGACCTGTGATGAACAAGTTTTTATTTGTTTTTTCAAGCACATCTAAGGCGTATTGAAAGTCGGCGTTGAGTTCGAGTGGCTGTTTTGTCACGGATTTATACGGATTTATAAAACTGCGAAATTACACAAACACAAGCTAAATTTTCATTTTGTTGAAAACTTACCCCTCAGTATTTTGTTAAGACTATTAAATAAAATGTACCTTTGTTTTTAATTAGTCTAAACTATTCACTTTAATAATTTTTTATTCATGGTTATCGAAGATAAGAGCTTGCTGATTCAAAAAGTTAACATTGCCTTGAATGATATCCGTCCTTTCCTTGAAGTGGATGGCGGAAATATTGAGGTGGTGGATGTGACGGACGATATGGTTGTGAAAGTCAAATGGCTCGGCATGTGTGAAAGTTGCTCAATGTCCTCTATGACAATGAAAGCGGGTATAGAGCAAGCCATTAAATCCAAAATGCCTGAAATTAATAGTGTGATAGCTGTTAATGGTTTTTCATAAATTTAGATGTTAGACAATAGAAGTTTAGATTTTAGACAATAGATTTTAAACCAAATCAAAAATGTCAAGCGATAAAAATTGCTTGACATTTTTTATAATTTTCAATTTTCAATTCTCAACTTATATGACTCGTCAAGAACTTTTCCAACAGATTTTAAATAAAAAATCCTACCTCTGCGTGGGTTTGGATACCGATTTGAGTTTGATTCCAAAGCATTTATTGGATTCTGATGACCCGATTTTTGAATTCAATAAAGCCATTATTGATGCTACGCTCGACCTGTGCGTCGCCTATAAACCCAATCTCGCCTTTTATGAAGCCGAAGGACTGAGGGGGTGGTTAGCACTTGAAAAAACGTTGGATTATTTGCAAATCGTTGGTAATCAACACTTTATAATCGCCGATGCTAAGCGCGGTGACTTGGGCAACTCTGCTAAAATGTACGCTAAAGCTTTCTTCGAGCATCTGAATGTAGATGCTGTGACGGTGCAGCCTTATCAAGGGCACGACGCCGTAGAACCATTTTTGGACTACAAGGGTCATTGGGCAATTCTCTTAGCTTTGACGTCGAATCCGGGGGCAGCGGATTTTCAATTTCACTATGATTTATATAAAAAAGTATTGACTACTGCCCAAACGTGGGGTACGCCCGACAACCTCATGTTTGTAGTAGGGGCTACTCGACCTGAGCATTTTAAAGAAATCAGAAGCCTTGCACCTGATAATTTTTTATTGGTGCCAGGTATTGGAGCGCAAGGTGGCGATTTGAAAGGCGTTTCGGAACATGGTTTGAATGATGCTTGCGGTT
>JAYUUR010000473.1:0-8968 GCA_043754475.1 Saprospiraceae bacterium
TAGCCATTCATCTTTCAAAATTAAAAAGTGAACGGCTAAAGCCTTAACAGGTTTCCGTCATATTCCCCACCATAAATGGTGGAGTTATGAATATTATACCGATAAATACTGAGGGGATAATCTATAACTCCACCATTTATGGTGGGGTTATGAATATTATACCGATAAATACTGAGGGGGTAATCTATAACTCCACCATTTATGATGGGGTTACAAAAGTTCATTAAGCTAAGGCTTTAGCCGTTCATCTATCAATATTCCCCACCATAAATGGTGGAGTTATGAATATTATACCGATAAATACTGAGGGGGTGT
Source organism: Saprospiraceae bacterium (assembly GCA_043754475.1). Taxonomy (GTDB): domain Bacteria; phylum Bacteroidota; class Bacteroidia; order Chitinophagales; family Saprospiraceae; genus JAAFJT01. The sequence goes on from JAYUUR010000473.1 coordinate 316, forward strand.
TGAATAGGTGCTTTGATTATCGTTTCCCCCCAACCCCCGGAGGGCAGGGCTGTTAAGTTCTCGAAAAGGTGCAGAGCACCATAATATTTGTAGCAAATTTTATACAGATTCGTTGAGGTGCAGCGCACCGTAACCTAATAATATTTCGGTGCTCTGCACCTTACGAACTATACTTCAATCGTTGCTACAAATATTTCGCGGCGCTGCCGCTGGTCAAATTTAGAACCAATCAACCCTGCCCGAAGGGGGAATCGTCAATAAAACCCGCATAAATCCGCGTTCCCATCACCCATCACCCATCCCATCACCCATCACCCATCACCCATCACCCATCACCCATCACCTATCACCTATTTTTTTTAAAAAGCCCAAACATCAGCGAAAATACCACCACCAACACGCACCCAATCAAATTGAGCCAAAGGAATGCCGTCAAATCTATCCACCAGCAATAAATCACGATGCCTTCTGCTAAAAGGGCTGCCCAAAACACGGCATCGCCTTTCACCTGCTTAAAATAGAAAGCCACCAAGAAAACCCCGAGAATAGTGCCATAAAACCAAGAACCCAAGATGTTCACCGCTTCGATGAGGCTACCGATATTGGCGGCATATTGAGCGATAACAATGCAGAAGATACCCCACCCCAAAGTCGCTAAACGAGAAGCGTTGAAATAATGTTTGTCCGATTCATTGGGCATTAGGAGGCGTTGGTAAATATCCACCACCGTACAAGACGTGAGCGAATTGAACGCCGACGCCATCGAACCCATCGACGCTAAAAGAATCACCGCTATCAACAAACCCACCATGCCGACAGGTAAATAACGGGTGACGAAAGAGAGGAAAATATAGTTCGTATCGTTCACATCCGCGTTGGAATTGTTGCTTTTCATCAAACTTTTCACCTCTTTGCGTAAGCCATCGGTTTGGGCGTTGAGGGATTGCACTTGCGCGGTCAGTTGCGTCACTTGCGGTGCATTATCGGCTTGGATGGCGGTGACTAAGTTGGCGACGGTGGCTTTTTTTTCTTCAAAAACCTTTGTATCGCGCTCTGTGAGGGCTTTATACTGAGGGGTCAGTTCTACCTTTGCCAATTCCGTTTTATTAAAGAAAAGCGGTGCTTGCTCAAACTGATAGAACACAAAAACCAATGCCCCCACCATCAAAATAAAGAACTGCATCGGTATTTTCAAAATGCCATTCATCAACAAACCCAATCGACTTTGCCCAACGGACTCGCCCGAGAGATACCGCCCCACTTGCGATTGATCGGTGCCAAAATAAGAGAGTTGTAGGAAAAAACCACCGATTAAACCCGACCAGATGTTGTAGCGGTTGCTCAAATCGAATTTCCAATCCAGCACATTGAGTTTGCCCATTTTGCCCGCTACTTTCAGCGAATCTGCAAAGCCTACATCCTTTGGTAACAAATGCACCGCTATATATCCTGCTAAAAACATCCCCACCAGCACCACAAACATCTGTTGGACTTGGGTATAAGAAATGGTGCGCGACCCACCGAACACACAATATAAAGTCACAAACGACCCTGTTAGTATATTCGTCCAGTACAAATCCCACCCTAAAATAGTGGTCAGGATGATAGACGGTGCGGCAATCGTGACGCCTGTAGAGAGGGCGCGTGGAATAAGGAACAAAAATGAGGTCAAAACCCGTGTCTTGAGGTCGAACCGCTGTTCGAGGAATTGATACGCCGTAAACACTTTGAGCCGTTTAAACAATGGGATAAAGGTGATAGAAATCACAATCATCGCCAACGGCAAGCCGAAATAGAACTGCACAAAGCGCATCCCATCCGTATATGCCTGCCCGGGTGCAGATAAAAATGTGATGGCACTCGCTTGGGTTGCCATCACAGAGAGGGTGACGTGGTACCACGGCATTTTGCGGTTGGCGAGCAGAAAATGCTCAATATTGCGTTCAGAAGCTCGCCCTTTCCATAAGCCATAAGCGACAATGCCAGTCAGTGTGAAGGAGAGTACCAGCCAATCAATTAAATCCATAAAATTGGTTATTAGTTATTGGTTATTAGTTATAAAAATCGAAGGCTGAAACGTCACCTTGTGACACTACGTGTCAGGGAGAAACACTTGATTCATGGGTTATTATAAACGTGTTGACTCTCTGAGTCATTTCACTAAGGAATCCAAGTAGAGAAAAACTACTTTTAACTGACTCGGAGAGTCAATATGTTTATAATAATCCACAAATTAAGCCTTACTGTTTGACACGTAGTGTCAGAATGTCTCAATTTAAGTCCTATTCACATTAGTTATTGGTCAGTCAAATAACCAATAACCAATAATTAAGAAAAGTATTTGCCAAAAAGATACAACAGAGCAATGGTTAAGACCAAACTAAGGACAACCCATAAATACAATTGTCGCCACGATTTGACGAAGGGCGGTAGAGAATCATTTTCGTCCGGATGCGTCATTTTCTTTTATTTTATTTCACTTAACATGTTTGGGAAATTTTTAAAAGCTGCCTATTACCCACATCTTTTAACGCATTGATTTCCAATGAGTTAGCAGGACTATATAACTCCACCATTTATGGTGGGGTATTATAACCATAGTTAAGGCTTTAGCCATTCACCTTTTACTATAAATGAATGGCTAAAGCCTTAACATCTGAACTTTTTTAACCTCCACCATAAATGATGGAGTTAGTTAAATAAGATGTTGGTAATGGGCAGCTTTTAAAAGTTGCCCGAACGTTGTTTATGACGTTATTTGTACGTTAAGGCGGTAAAATAGGATATTTTTTTTTAATAATGAAAGCTATTAGACAGAGTGTTATATTTTTAATAAAAAAATGAAACATTTTACAAGGCTTTTTCGTGAAACAACCACAACACAACGTTTCTTACTGAGGGGGTACTTGTACCGCCGATAACTCAACAAATAACCCTTATTTTTTCAATTAAAAAATAACGAAACTATGCCGAAAAAAATGGCAACCCTCGTTTCTGTCAGCGTAGATGACCTCGTCAAGGAAATCGCTGAACATCAAGCCCGCACATTAGAGTTGTTTCAACAATTGAGCGAAACAATTGAAAAACGCACGGAAGGCAACGCCTTTTTGAGCGACGACAACGCTAATGCGGCTAAATATTGGCTCAAAGTGGCTGAAGAGCATCCTGAAATCTTGGCATCTATCTGCGATGTGGAAGATTTTAAGACGAAAGCACTCGCCTTTGAAGCCATTAACAATGTCCGCAAGCAAGTGGATAACATCGCGATTGTGTTGAAATCACCACGCGATATTATTTCAAGAGATTGCTACTGGTACATTTCGTATGTGTCAAAACAAGCCAAAGCGATGCAATCCAACCCTATTTTCAAAAAGATTGTACAAGATGCACCTGTTTTGAGAGAGGCAAGTAAAAAAGAGAAAACCCCACCGACTGTGGTATCATCTAATTGATAACCGCACGGTGTTTTAAGTGGGTTTAACCTAAAAAAGAAACCGTTAGAGATGTTGAGACGTCTTTAGCGGTTTTTTTTATATGGAGATTTATATTTGTGATTATATTCGTGATTTAATCTAACGAAATAATCAAACATAGAATGAGTACACAAACAGTTGATAAAAAAACACTCTGGTCGGTCATTGGGGCATCGTCTATCGGCACGTTGATTGAATGGTATGATTTTTATATTTTCGGCACGCTGACGGTCATCATTTCTCAACAATTTTTCCCTTCCGACAATCCTACGGCAGCCCTTTTGGCAGCCTTAGCAGCTTTTGCGGCAGGGTTCTTAGTGCGCCCTTTTGGTGCTTTGTTTTTCGGGCGATTGGGCGATATAGTGGGTCGGAAATACACATTTTTAGTTACCCTGCTCTTGATGGGTACTTCTACTTTCTTGATTGGCTTGGTTCCGAGCTATAAAGATTTCGCAGGTGCACCCTTTGCCATTCTGTTCTTGCGATTGATACAAGGCTTGGCATTGGGCGGCGAATATGGCGGCGCGGCAACCTACGTTTCCGAGCATGTTTCCGCCAAAGAACGGGGTTATTACACCAGCTTCATCCAAACCACTGCTACATTGGGTTTGTTCTTAGCGTTGGGCGTTATTTGGGTGACAAAGAAACAATTAGGCGCAGAGGCTTTCAATGAATGGGGCTGGCGGATTCCTTTCTTGATTTCTATTTTCTTAGTGGCAGTTTCAGTATATATTCGCTTAAAAATGGCTGAATCGCCCCTGTTTTCTAAATTAAAATCAGAAGGCAAGACTTCTACCAACCCTTTGAAGGAAAGTTTTGGTAAAAAAGAGAACCTAAAAATAGTTTTATTAGCACTCTTTGGCGCAACGGCAGGGCAAGGTGTGGTGTGGTACACTGGTCAGTTTTATGCCAATGCTTTTATACAAAATACCCTCAAAGTGCACGATGACCAACGCATCACGCTGATGTTGATAGCCATTGCCTTGGCAACCCCATTTTTTGTCATCTTTGGTAAATGGTCGGATAAAGTTGGGCGCAAATGGATTATGATGGCGGGTATGTTGATAGCGGTTGTGTCTTATTTGCCGATTTATAAAACAATGGATGCTTTGGCGGATGCCTCGACAAAACAAATCGTAGCGGCGCAATCATCTGTATCTACAACCACCACTGTCAATGTTAAAAACCCACCGTATATAATCTCCACTACCGCTATCAGAAATGTTTATACCGATGGCACTTACATCGAGGAAATTAAAATAGAAACGCCATTGGCAGATGCCCAACAAGCCGACATCAAGCCCGAGGTGAAAAAGACCGTTTATTTGAGTCAAACTAACTATTGGCTCATGATGCTGTTGGTTTTCTTTCAAATATTGCTCGTTACAATGGTGTATGGGCCCATTGCCGCCTTCCTCGTCGAGTTATTCCCTACGCGTATCCGTTATACCTCTATGTCATTGCCCTATCATATCGGGAATGGCATTTTTGGCGGATTGACGCCTTTTATCGCTACCGCTTTAGCTGCTACGGGTGGGGCTGCCAAATTCAACGGTTTATTTTATCCGATAGCCATTGCAGCGGTTAGTCTTGTGATAGGAACCATATTTTTGAGCAATAAAATAGATGAGGATGTCAATGATTAGAGATATAATTTAAGGTGCTTTTTATTTTTTGCTTTTCAATTTCAATTTGACACACCCCTCAGTATTAAATTAAATAATTTAGAGATTAAAGAGTCCAGCGGACTCAAACGTTTGTAGAAAAGGAATGAAAGCAATTTCTCCGAGTCCAGCGGACTCGCACATAATTATTAATTGAGCAAGAATGTGCGAGTCCGCTGGACTCGTCAAACTTCTTCTTAGAATTTTCTACAAACGTGCAAGTCCGCTGGACTTATTTCTCTTATTTGAAACTATAAATCAAAATATAATGAATAATATAAAAAAAATTATCGGCTTACTCTGTATCATCATCGGTATTGTTGCCGAATATCTGTTGATAACTGCCATCACAAGCGGTTCGTTGGTCAAAAATGCGGAGGAGAATAAAATCTTCGCTCTCACGGTTATCCCTGTGTCTATTCCCGTTGTTTTAGGCGGATTGGTCTTGTTTGGCTACTATGCACTGCGGGGGGAGTATAATGAATCTATAAATAAAAACCAATTATGAGCTACATTATCAAAACAATTGAGCAATATAGAACTGATTATGCCCGCAGTGTCGAAAATCCTGAAGCATTTTGGGCAGACCACGCCGCCCGATTCACATGGCGCAAAAAATGGGACAAAGTGTTGGAATGGGATTTCGTTAAGCACGATGTGCAATGGTTTATCAACGGCAAACTCAATATTACTGAAAATGCTTTAGACCGCCACCTCCAAACGCAGCCCAACAAGCCCGCCATCATCTGGGAACCCAACGACCCGAACGATGAAGGCTTGACGCTCACGTATAAGGAGTTGTATGAAAAGGTGTGTCAATTCGCCAACGTTTTGAAGGCACAAGGCGTGGTAAAAGGCGACCGTGTGTGTTTATATATGCCGATGATTCCTGAATTAGCGATTGCCACACTCGCCTGTGCAAGGATTGGAGCGATTCATTCGGTGGTTTTCGGTGGCTTCTCTGCCCAAGCCGTAGCCGACCGTATCAACGATTCGGCATGCAAAGTATTGGTCACTTCCGATGGTGCATTCAGAGGCAATAAAGAAATTAAACTCAAAGATATTGCCGACGAAGCCTTATCCCATACCCCCTCAGTATCCAGCGTGATTGTGGTGAAAAGAACCCAAAGTTTTGTCCATTGGCAAGCAGGACGCGATAAATGGTGGCACAACGAAATGGCAAATGCCTCCACAGAATGTCCTGCCGAAGAAATGGACAGCGAAGATATGCTTTTTATCCTCTACACCTCAGGCTCAACAGGCAAGCCCAAAGGCGTGGTACATACCACCGGCGGCTATATGGTTTATGCCCATTATACCTTTGAAAACGTGTTTCAATGTGGTAAAAATGACGTGTTTTGGTGCACAGCCGATATTGGTTGGATTACGGGGCATTCCTATATTGTCTATGGTCCCCTTCTCGCAGGCGCTACGACGGTGATGTTCGAAGGCGTTCCGAATTGGCCCGATGCAGGGCGTTTTTGGGAGGTGATTGATAAATATAAAGTCAATCAATTTTATACCGCACCCACGGCTATCCGTGCGCTGATGGCGGCGGGTTTGCAATATGTTGCGCCTTATTCTTTAGCGAGTTTGAAAACTTTAGGGTCAGTTGGTGAGCCGATTAACGAAGAAGCTTGGAATTGGTACTATAAATACATCGGTAAAAGCCGTTGCCCGCTCGTGGATACATGGTGGCAAACAGAAAACGGCGGTATCATGATTTCCCCTATTCCCAACGTCACGCACCTCAAGCCGACGATGGCAACGCTGCCTTTACCCGGTATTCAACCGTGCTTGCTCACGCCAGAAGGAAAAGAAATAGAAGGCAACGATGTAGAAGGTTTATTGTGCATAAAATTCCCTTGGCCCGGCATCATCCGCACCACTTATGGCGACCATGAACGAGCGCGAGCAGTCTATTTCGGACCATTCCCAGGCTATTACTTCACAGGCGATGGTGCGCGGCGCGACCACGATGGTTATTACCGCATTATCGGCAGGGTGGACGATGTCATCAATGTATCGGGTCATCGTATCGGTACGGCGGAAGTGGAAGACGCTATTAATAAGCACCCGTTTGTTGTCGAATCGGCGGTCGTGGGTTATCCGCACGACATCAAGGGGCAAGGAATTTATGCTTTTGTCATCTGCGATAGAGATATTCACAGCGAAAAAGCTTTTAAAGACGAAGTGCTGATAGAAGTCACGAAGCAAATAGGGGCGATTGCGAAACCCGACATTATCCAAGTGGTAACAGGCTTGCCCAAGACGCGTTCGGGTAAAATCATGCGCCGTATTTTAAGAAAAATAGCCGAAGGTGACGCGTCTAATTTAGGCGATATAAGCACCTTGCTCGACCCCTCAGTAGTGGAGAGTATTAAGGAAGGGGCGCCGACCTTGAAGAAGGAGAAAAGCTAAATGAGCTAATAATGTCGCCAGCGAACAAACCTATAAGGTTTTTAAAAACCTTATAGGTTTAATTATCAATGATTTATACATTTTATTTTGAATAAAATGATTGAAAAATAGCCTTTTGTTTTAACTGAAAGATAATACTGAAAAAAAATTGCAACATGACCTACGAATCCCTCTACGAGCGCAGCCTCAGCAATCCCGAAGGCTTCTGGCGCGAGCAAGCGCAAGCAATTCATTGGTTCAAGTTCCCTAAAACGATTTTGTCGAAAGACAATGAAGGTTTGTATCGCTGGTACAAAGGGGGCAAGCTCAATACCTGTTATTTAGCAGTGGACAACCATGTGGAAAACGGGCGAGGCGACCAAACGGCTATTATCTACGATTCACCTGTTACGGGCGTAAAAAAGCAATATACTTATCGCCAACTACAACATGAAGTCGCTAAATTCGCTGGATTACTGAGGGGTTTGGGCGTTGAGAAAGGCGATAGAGTCATTATATATATGCCTGTGATACCAGAAGTCACTTTTGCGATGCTGGCGTGCGCCCGCTTGGGAGCGATTCATTCGGTGGTATTCGGCGGCTTTGCCGCGCATGAATTAGCCGTTCGGATAGATGATGCTACGCCAAAAGTGCTACTGATGGCAAGCGGTGGCAAGGAGTTAGAAAAAATAATTCCCTACAAACCGATTGTCGATAGAGCTTTGGATGAAGCCGAGCACAAGGTCGAACACGTGGTTTGTTATCAACGCGACTTCATCACGGCGGATTTACTGAGGGGGCGCGACCATGATTGGCAAGAGCTTTTGGAAGATGCACAACCTGTTTCGGAATGTGTACCTGTAGATGCCACTGACCCACTTTATATCATTTATACATCAGGTACAACGGGCAAACCCAAGGGCATTGTACGCGATAACGGCGGTCACGCGGTATCCTTATATTTTTCGTTGAAATATGTTTATGGTGTACAAACGGGTGATGTCTATTGGGCGGCGAGCGATGTAGGTTGGGCAGTTGGTCATTCATTTATGATTTATGCGCCTTTAATAATGGGTTGCACCACTATTATGTATGAAGGAAAGCCTATCAAATCGC
>JAYUUR010000474.1:0-8965 GCA_043754475.1 Saprospiraceae bacterium
TCGGGCATAATCTTAGGAAGATTTTAAATCTTCCTAAGATTGTACGCTTCCCCGCCCCGATTTTGTCACGCACTCAAATGATTTAATGGCATTCTTGAAAAAAAATCTTAAAAAGCAGGACGATTTCTATATTAAATGGCGAAAGTTCGCTACTCTTGTTCTTCATTGTAATTTTGCATTTTACATTTTACATTAAAAACTATGACCATGTCATTCAAAGGAAAAACAGTATTTATATCTGGTGCCAGCAGAGGTATCGGGCTCGCTATTGGCAAACGCTTGGCTCAAGAAGGGGCTAATATTGTCATCGCTGCTAAAACGGCTGAGGCACACCCTAAGCTGCCGGGCACTATCTATTCAGCTGCCGAAGAAATAGAAGCAGCAGGTGGTAGAGCACTGCCCGTTATTTGTGATATTAGATTTGAAGAACAAGTACAAGAGGCTGTTAATCAAGCAGTTGCGACATTTGGCGGCATTGATGTTCTCATCAATAATGCCTCTGCTATCTCCCTCACAGGCACTTTACAAACGGATATGAAACGCTACGATTTGATGCATTCCATCAATACTCGTGGCACTTTTTTAGTGTCAAAAATATGCTTACCGCACCTTTTACAAGCTGAAAATCCGCATGTTTTGAATCTCTCGCCCCCCCTCAGTATGAAGCCTATTTGGTTTCAAAATCACGTTGCCTACACGATGGCGAAGTATGGTATGAGCATGTGCGTGCTCGGTATGGCAGCCGAATTTGAAGGGTTAGTGGCATTTAATGCACTTTGGCCTCGCACCTCTATCGCTACTGCAGCCGTCCAAAATATACTTGGTGGCGATGAAATGGTAGCGCATAGCCGCACACCTGAAATATTGGCAGACGCTGCCTATTATATTTTAAAAAGAGATTTTAAAACCTGCACCGGCAACTTTTTTATTGACGATGAACTGCTCAATACTGAGGGGGTCACTGATTTCAGCCAATATGCCGTTACGTCCGGCATGAAGAATGAAGACTTGTTCATTGATTTTTTTGTTGATTAAAATGTTGATTATTAATTGATTATAAATTTTAAAAATAAATTATCTAAAATAAAATGGATTTTAAAAACAAAAAAGTGTGGATAACAGGTGCTTCATCGGGCATCGGTGAACAAATCGCTTACGCCTTCGCCCAAGAGGGTGCACATCTCATCCTTTCCGCTCGAAATAAAGCTGAATTGGAGCGTGTTAAAAATGGCTGTACGGGTGCTTCAAAAGTGGATGTTGTGCTGTTGGATATTGCCAATCATGCAGAAATTTTTACCATCGCAAAAGATGTGGTGGCTCAAGTAGGGGCTATTGATATATTGGTGAACAATGCCGGCATCAGCCAACGCTCATTAGCCAAAGAGACTGATTTTGAAGTAGATACGCATATCGTTAATGTAGATTTGTTAGGAACGATAGCCATGGCGAAAGCCATTTTACCGACGATGCTTGCTCAACAATCAGGTCAAATCATCGTCATTTCCAGCTTGATGGGCAAATTTGGCGCACCCATGCGTTCGACTTATGCCGCCGCCAAACATGGTCTTCATGGCTTTTTCGATACCCTCCGCGCAGAGCTTTTTGACGATAATATTCAAGTTTTAATGGTCTGCCCAGGCTTTATCCGCACCAATATTTCTCTCAATGCCGTCACTGCCGATGGCTCCAAACAAGGCACAATGGACGATGCTACCAGCAAAGGCATTGACCCCTCAGTATTAGCAGCTAAAATCTTGAAAGCGATGAAAAATGGAAAAGAGGAAATATACGTCGGTGGACGTGAAGTGATGGGCATTTATCTGAAACGCTTTTTCCCGCGTATATTGTCGAGGGTGGTGCGGAACGCTAAGACGACTTGATTGAGTTTCGAGGGTGAACACCATATACAACCAATGCCTTGCGAAGATTTACAACACCATTTCTATTGAGTTTCAATAATTCAATAGTTGCTCTACCATTAGGTGTTATACCTTCGACCAACGTAAAATTCTCTTGCCATTGAAAATGTTTGTTCCAATTATTGGCTCTGGGGTTAAATAATTCAACATTTGCACCATTCAATGGATCAATTGCCATTATCTTAAAACATTTACGACTATTGCAACCGCTACATGAAAACGCAAGATTGCTTAGTTCATTTGTTCCTCCTTGAAAAAGCGATATAATGTGTTCGATTTCAAAAGTATCGGGGGAGAAGTCATGTGGAATTTGACAATATTCACAACAACCATGCGCTCGGTGTGCGATAAAATCCCGTTCAATTTGTGAGAATTTTCGCCGTTTATGCATGAAAATTTTTTAGCTGTAGTTCTTTAACTAAATCGGATAAAGGTATTTGGCGTATTTTAGACAAAGCTGCCAATAATTCAATGCGTTCCGCGCTTTTTTCTTCGATAAAATCTGTAATAACTAAAATTTCTTCTTGCTCTTTTTCAGAAATTGTATTGTCATGTTGTTTGACCTGCAATTCTTTAAAACGCCTAATTACAGACATAGGGATAATAGCTTTAATTTGTTTCAACAAAATAGCTTCTTCACCCAATGGTGGTAGTGACTTTTGTCCGCCAATTACATGATTAAGTTTCTCAAAAAAAGCTATTAATTCGGCAGTATTTAGCCGCGATACGCTCTGAACCAAATCATCAAATCCTACTTGTAAGCCTTTTTTAATTTCTACTGTTTGCATCCGCGATTAATTTTATTGTTTAAAATTCAAAGGTGTAATTAAATGTTATCACATCTTTCTTTTACAAAAATACACTTTTTTTTGATTTATTAAAAACTATGACACCCCCTCAGTAAAATGAAAATCAATAAAGAATTAGAGTTAAAATCAGATTTCAAAACCTTTGAAACGTTTATATTGCATATTACATAACCAATACTTATTTTTGTATAAAAATATTTAAAAATGAGAATAATATTAAATTTTCCTGATACCAAAGCGACTTTTATTTTTGAGTTATTAAAGAATCTAAGATTCGTCAAAATTGAAAAAGAAGATGACATTCCGGAATGGCACAAGGCTATATTGGATACTCGGATAGCCGAATATGAACAAAATCCAAATGATTTGATTGATTGGGAAGACATACAAAAGGAAAAGACAAAAATATTACTATGAGCTATGCTATAAAATTTACTCCAAAAGCTTTAACTGATTACAACGAAATCAGATTGTGGTATGAAGAACAAAGTGAAATGGTAAGACACCACTTTGAACAAGCTGTAAAAGAAAGATTAAATTTCGCTTCTGAATACCCCGAAGCTTCGCCCATTCAGCACAATAATATACGTGGTATTTTACTAAAAAAACTTAAATATAAAATCTACTATCGAGTGGATGATATAAGACAATTTATAGTTGTCACTGCGATTTTGCATACCTCCCGTGACTCAGGCGTAGGTAAAAAAAGATTGTAAGATTGGATATTTTTATATCAAAATAACACCCCCTCAGTATCTCAAAGAAAAATACTGAAGGAGTGCTCTTTTACCATCACTTCCTCATAAAAAACAAAGGCGAAGCTGTCAATTTTATATTTTTAGAAGCTATAACCTCCGTTTTGAGCGTCTGTGAAAAATCCCATTGCATCATCGAAACTTGCTTAAGATTGAGGGCATCGGGGAAAGAATACGTAGCCGCCGCCTGCTCCGATTGGTCTTTCAGTGTCTTTGCCCAAAGGCAGTAAATGATAGCATTCGTTTGAGGGTTTTTAAAGGCTGCACCGTCTATTTCAAGGGGTAAATGGAGTTTTTGAGTTTCAACGACATCATATTTATAGCCATATAAGATTTTTGAAATCGTATGATATGCCACACCAGTAGGTGTCAAGGGCGATGTATAGACTTTTTCTCCTTCCAATTTTTGATACAAACCCATCATGTCAAACTCATTGCGCGTGTCTTTTTCAAGGGTCAATTCACCCAACGAATAGACGTGAAATTGAAGCAAACCTTGCTCTTGCGATTTGACTGCTGCTTTCGTAATAAAATTGCGTTGCGCCTCATAACTGCCCATAAATTCACCCACCGCTTTAGCTGGAATATTACATTCCGTTATCATAAAATGCTTTTTAGGGAATTTTGAATTGTTGTAACCAAACTTATTCAATACTTCATCAAAAGCTGTTTTTCGCTTGAAAATGCCTGCAACTGCCTTGTCTGAATGCCGACTGTATTGAAAACCGCTGATTTTATCACTCCATTCGCGAACTGAATTATCAATATGCGGATAGGAATGATAGCTCAAAACATCAAAATATGCCCCACCTTTGAGCGGATACTGAGGGGTCACGCTGCCATCGCTCGGGTTATCGGTTTGGCGTAAAATGACATCCAAAAAGCTTGGAAATCCAATGCCACCTGTGCAGACATAAGCATCGGGGTCAACCGATTTGATGACTTCATAACTGATACGCATCAAGCGAATATAGTGCTGAACGGGCGCGTGCAGGGCATATTCGCAAGGGTCGGGATTGGTATTCCACCAAGCACCGGGCAAGCCAGGTGCCATCTCGGTTTTGAAAGTGGTGCCGAAATCGGGTTCATTCCAAATTTCCCAAAATTTGACGCTATTTTTAAAACGATTGACTGTTTTATAGACAAAAAGCGCGTAGTAATTTTTATCATTCACGGGCGTGCCATTTTCTCCTTTATCCCAAATCGGTTCGTACATATTGGCAAAAAGGGTGGACGTGTCCTTGCCACAATACACCGTTTTATCGCGGTGTTCGGGCGAGGGATAGCCGATGAAACAGACATTTTCAGTCATGCCCAGATCGCCATAATGCTTGAACGCGTTGTCTCTGATATTGTAGCCCCAATATTCTGCAAAAAACTCAAAAAAGCCCGGGCGCAATGAATTAATGCCCGCTTTTGAAGCAATATCAGCCAATTGTTCGTCGGTGTAAGGAGAATAATAGCCCATATTTGAGCCATATCGAAACACGCCATTGTAGGGTTTGACGTAATCGTTAGCCGTTTTTTTATTGGTTGAAATTTGTGAAAAAGAGCAGCCAGCGAAGGAGAAGCTGATTAAAATAATTAGAAAAATGTTTCTCATATTTTACGAATTTACATGTTGACAATCATTATTGAATAAAATATATAAAAATAGGAACAAATGCTATAAATTTCTTAATTTTATCAATTAGATAGATTTAAAGTATTGAGAAAATTTGTAATTGACTAAATCCATAATTAATACGGATTGTAAACAAAATAAAATGACAAAGAAAAAGACTAAAGAATCCCACAAGCAACGAGTTTACGCAGACAAAGCTGCGATAACTAAAGCATTTGAGCCAGTCATCGAAATGTTAAAAAAACAAATACCACTTTTAAAAGAGCCTCAAGAATATAATCAATGCATAGATATATTTACTAAATGGCATAGCAATTTTTTTTACATTATACAACAAAATAAATGCCCGCCCAATAAAGGCTATATGGTAGAAAACTTTGAAACAGGTATTGCCCGTCTTGAATTTATGGGAGATAATGGTTTCAATCTTGCATACTTCCGTCATACAGGTTTATGGTTTACAATTTCTCAGGGAATTTCATTAGAAGATTGTCAGAAATCGATTTTAAATGACTCTTGGTTTCAAATTTTATGAAAAATACTGAGGGGGTAAACAGAAAGACTTCTCAAAATATAATAATACAATGGCGAAAATCAATTTAGTTCTTTCAGGCGGCGGTGCGCGAGGCATAGCCCATTTGGGCGTCATAAAAGCCCTTTTGGAGTATGGTGTAGAGATTAATCAAATAGCAGGCGTGAGTATGGGCAGTATTATGGGTGCTTTGATTGCCGATGGCTATTCGCCCGACGATGCCTTGAAAATAATATGTGAACAAAGGCTTTTTTCATTGTTTAGCCCTATTTTTCGGCGCGGGCTTTTTAGTATGCACGGATTGGAAAAAGGTTTGAATAAGTATATTAAACACAAAACCTTTGAATCGTTGGAAATTCCACTGACCATTTTCGCTACCTGCGTTCAGAATGGGCAGTTGGTGGCTTTCGATAAAGGCGATATTGTGAAGCCTATTATTGCTTCATCCTCGATTCCGGGCTTGTTTGAGCCGATGCTGATTGACGGAAAACAGTATATAGATGGTGGCGTTATCAACAATTTGCCCATCGAACCTTTCATGGATTTGCCGTTGCCGCTGGTGGCGGTGCATGTCAATCCGCCATATATTTCTCATAATTTGAATTCGACGATGAAAGTGATGAGCCGTGTGGTGGAATTGATTGCCTATAGATCTATCGAAAGTAGAAAATTTAAAACATCGCTGCTCATTGAACCGCCGCGCTTGAAAATGTTTGGCATCCATGATTTGAAGCGGGCGAAAGAGATTTTTCAAGTCGGCTATGACTATACCAAAACTTTGGAAGAAGAGATTAATACATTGGCTTAATTAAAAATGGAGGGTATAATTGTCTGAGTCGTTCAAAGTGACTCCGATAATAGTGTCTAAAATAAGTCCAATAAACTTTAACTATCCCGCTTATGTTTTAATATTAAATTTTTGTAAATTTTCAGTTTGGGAAATTTTATGCTTTTATTTATCATGAATAATGCTTAAATTTGACGCATAACCGACGATTGACAAATTTTAATTTTTGAACCTTTTTTTCCAACCATTAAAATTTTATGAATCATGGAAATGGAATGGCGGAGGCTCAACGGTCAGAGAATAGAGTTGCCAATAAAAGATGCCGTTGAGCGAACCATAGTCGAGGAAATCTCGTTAGGCAACCGTTTGAAAGTTTGTATCGGAACCGATTCGCAGGTGCGGGGTGAAGAAATTCACTTTGCTACCGTGATTGTTTTCCTTCGTGAGCGCAAAGGTGGATTTATGTTTATCCATCAAGAACTTAGTAAAAAAACCATGAGTTTGCGCGAGCGCATGATTACGGAGGTCGGCAAATCAGTAGATGTCGCTTACGCCTTGTGCGGAATTTTAGACAAGTACAATGTCGAACTCGAAGTACACGCCGACATCAACACCGACCCTTATTTTCAATCCAATATTGCACTGCGAGAAGCGATGGGTTACATTTTAGGGATGGGTTTTGTTTTTAAAGCTAAACCCGATGCTTTCGCATCATCTAATTGCGCCGATAAAGTGGTGTGAGCCATTTATCCAACAGAGAGTCAATTTTTAACAAACCATACAGCCATTCTGACATTGTCGGGATGGCTTTTTCGTTTTACATAAATAATTGTAAAAATTAATAACAGTTTTCAGATATTTGCCGATTAAACGTATTAGAACACGGATGATGCGGATTCATCATTCATCATTCATCATTCATCATTATTTTTATGATTCAAATATTCGTAACAGGCGGTACTTTTGATAAAGAGTATAATTATATAACTGGTGAGTTATTTTTTAAAGATACACACCTTAAAGAAATGCTCGTGCGTGGGCGGTGCACGATTGACTTCGACGTGAAGACGCTGATGATGATTGACAGCCTCAAAATGACCGATGCCGACCGCCAAATTATGGCTTATAATTGCCGTCAAAATGCATCCGATAAAATCATTTTGACGCATGGCACCGATACGATGGTGTTGACAGCAAGCCTTTTAGCGGCTGAAAATATAGATAAAACGATTGTCCTCACGGGGGCGATGATTCCCTATGCTTTCGGTACGTCGAGCGATGGATTTTTTAATCTCGGTTCGGCTTTAGCGTTTGTTCAGACCTTGCCGCATGGCGTATATATTGTGATGAACGGGCGTTATTTTGATTGGAATAAAGTAAAAAAGAATACTCAAACGGGGAATTTTGAGGAGATTTGAATTAATTGAAAAAAAAACATCATGGAATACGTAGGACTCTTATTCGAAATTTTATTCTTGCTTTTGGGCATTTTCGTCTATCGCCTCTCAACAGGTAAGATGAAAGTGCATGAAATGCAACGCCCTGCGATGGAGCGATTTATTAAAGAAAACGGCAATATCATGCGCCTACTCAGTTTGGCTTTGATTGCCATTATGACCGTTGAAGTGCTTTTGCATATTTTTCAAATGTTTAAAAAGTAAAATTTATAGTAATACCCTAAAAATAAGTTGTTAAACATTATGAATGAATATTTTAACAATCTAATATCTAACTGTCTAATATCTAACTAAAATGCCCATTTCTTTTGATGATTTTATGAAAGTGGAAATGCACGTCGGCACCATTACAGCCGTCGAAGATTTCCCTCAAGCCCATAAACCAGCTTATAAACTGACGATTGATTTCGGTGACATCATCGGCATCAAACGGTCATCCGCTCAGATTGTCACGCTCTATAAACCAGCTGATTTGATGGGGCGACAAATTATAGCAGTGACTAATTTTCCACCTCGCCAAATTGCCAATTTTTTCAGTGAAGTTTTGGTGCTGGGGAGCGTGGATACTGAGGGGGGGGTCACGCTGTTGACGCCTGAGCGTGGGGTGGCGAATGGGTTGCGAATTGGGTAATATACTTTACTGTCAACATCTAAATTCGTATAATTCGTCAATTCGTATAATTCGTGGTACAAAAAATTATCACTATGAAAAAAATACTCCTATCTAACATATTCATTTTCAATACTTTAATCGTTTTTTCTCAGTTGACGATTAAAGTAAAAACCATTCCTGCTAATACGCCGATTGGAGATAAAATATACATCGCTGGCACGTTCAATAATTGGAATCCAAGCGATACGGCGATGATTTTGAAGAAGCAAACCGATGGCTCATACCTAATCGTTTTAACTCCCTCACTCGGAACGCACAAATTTAAGTTTACGCGCGGCTCGTGGGCGACGGTGGAAGGCACTGCGGCGGGTGGCTTCGTACCCGATAGAGTTTTAGATTACAACGGAACAGCTACGACTGCTGAACTGAATATCGCCGGCTGGGAAGGTCAAAGCAACCAGACGAGTAC
>JAYUUR010000475.1:0-2998 GCA_043754475.1 Saprospiraceae bacterium
AATTTTATATCTCAAAATATATGCCAATTTAAAATATAGTTTTATGTTTTTAATGTAATAGCCTAATTAAAATTTATTTAGCAGCGAAAAGCATAAAAATGAACTCTCTTTCTTCTATCTTGTTTTAATGGGTGTTTAAATTCACTCAATTTTATAAAAACCTATATGCTCTCACCGACAGAAATAGACCGCATCATCGAAATGGCTTGGGAAGACCGCACGCCTTTTGAAGCCATTGATATTCAATTTGGCTTGAAAGAAAAAGATGTGATTGAACTCATGCGCACCCACATGAAGCGCAGCAGCTACCTCATGTGGCGTAAACGGATGCATGGTAAAGCCACCAAACATCAGAAACTCCGCGACAATGAAGCCATCAAACGCTTCAAATGCACCCAACAAAGGACTATTTCAATGAATAAAATGTCAAAAAGATAAAATTTTATGAGCAAAACCTACTTATTCGCCGGTGCTTCGAGTGCCATTGCCCAAGCCGTTGTGGCATTGATGGCAGATAATAAAATCATTGGATTGAGTATGCGGTCTCCTATTTCGAGTGCGTATTCTTCTCATCATCAAGTGGTTGATTACAGTAAAAATAGCTTGCCCGATATAGCTGAACCATTGGATGGACTGGTCTATTTTTCAGGCACTATTAATCTCAAACCCTTCAATCGCATCAGCGAAGATGATTTTTTGAACGATTATCGCATCAATGCTTTGGGAGCTGTGAATGTGATTCAAAAGTATTTATCCAATCTCAAAAATGCGACTTCCGCTTCGATTGTGCTCATGAGCACGGTGGCGGCTTCGCAGGGGATGCCTTATCATGCGTCTATCAGTATGGCGAAAGCAGCGATTGAAGGCTTAACGATTGCCTTAGCTGCTGAGTTGGCACCGAATATTCGAGTGAATGCTGTTGCACCTTCATTGACTCAAACGCCTTTGGCTGAAAAGCTTTTGAATGCGCCTGAAAAAATGGAAGCGAGTAATAAACGACATCCGCTGAAACGCATTGGTCAGCCCGAAGACATTGCCCATGCCGTTCATTTTCTCTTGACCGATAACTCGGCATGGATGACGGGACAGGTTTTGAATGTGGATGGGGGGATGTCGAAGGTGAGAAGTTTGTAAAATTTATAAAGCTATTTTTAGTTAAAATTTTAACAAAAAAAATACTAAAGATTATTGGTCGTTTTGAATTAAAATCAACAAAATCAAAATGAAAAATAACCTGTCAATCTTCGCAATACTGTTCACTTCAGTATCCATTTTTGCACAAAAAACAATTCAGCGCAGCATTTATTTTGAAAGTGCGAATGCTCAACTTTCCACCGCTTCGCAAAGCTATTTGATGGCATTAGCCGATACCTTGAAAAAGTATCCGACCTATTCAATCCTTTTGAAAGGGCATACGGATGCAACGGGTACTGCTGCTGAAAATCAATCTCTTTCAGAAAAAAGAGCCTTAATTGTTAAAACCGAGTTGGGGAAATATGGCGTTCCGGCTGCTTTCATGGCTCTAAAAGCGATGGGTACATCTGAACCCCTCAGTAATAATACCACTTTGGAGGGCAAAAAGCGCAACCGTCGTGTAGAAATCGCTATCACTTTTACTCCGCCTAACGCTTCAAACCCTACTGCGGTTGCGCCTACCAAGAAGTATCAAAATATGCTACAATTGTATCGTGATTTAAGCCTCAATTTTCAGAACTTTAAAATCAATACAACCAAAGACACCATTATTAGAGGTGAAAAAGGCACGGTCTTATTCATTTCAAAAGCCTCTTTTGAAGGCGCACCTGCCAATGCTGTCATTGATTTTAGATTGAAAGAAGCCTATAGTTTCTCCGATATTATTTCTGAAAATTTGAGCACTCAATCGGGTAACAAATTGCTGCAAACAGGCGGTATGATTTACGTGGATGCCAAGTATAAAGGCGTAGATTTGACTTTAAAAAAAGAGATGAATGTCGTATTTGCTTCAAAAGAAAGCGAACAGGAAGGCATGCAACTCTTTAGTGGAGAGAGGGATTCTAAAAATAATGGTAAGATTAACTGGAAACCAATTGAAGGAACTGAACGAATTTCAGATGATATAACTATTTATACAGGCAAACAAGGTTTTAATCCCTATGTTTTAACTAATAAAAATAAAATATTAACTTTTAAAGATATTATTGATACATCAAGCTGCCAGACTTTACTTTCAAGAGAAGAAATGAATAAAGTGGTCATTGATTCATTGATTCAAACTGATGTTAGTAATACTTGTTTAGCAATGTCTATGTACCATCTTGCTAATCCAGCAGTAGAAAGGAAATCAATTAGAGAGAGTCACATTCGGACATTTAAAGATCTCTATCAATTTTATAAAGCAAATTCATACGAAGAGTTGATTAAAAATGATGGGAAAGAATGGAATGTATTAATGCAAAAAAGATTCAAATCAATTCAAAATTATGAAGCGGAAGAACATAGAAAAGATAGTCTTCAAAAAGCCCAACTATTTTTTCAAAATAGTTTCCCACTTCCAGAATTAGGGTGGACTAATTGTGATAAGTATATGATTATCCCCAAAAATGATACACCTGTTGCAATAACTGTGAAGAATATAGACTTTAAGGTGATGAATAAAGTAATCATTATTTTTAGGAAGGATAAAATAGCAAGAGAAGAATACTTGAATGGTACTAATATTAAATTTGGCAATCTTCTTAGAGATGTGGATGTTTTTATTGTAGGTATGAAAATAAGCGAAGGTCAACCTTATTTAGCCATTCATGCAATCAAAACAAACGACTTAGAAGTTAATTTGGACTATAAATCTTATTCAACTGAGGAATTAAAACAAAAGCTGAAAGACTTAGATAAATAGGGAAATGACATTTAAACCCGTTCTTGTATGGCTAATTTGTTGAGCATTCATCTTGTCAGAGAAGTTATTTTTTATCATTTTCTAATTTCTCAGTGGTATTTTTCATGTTTTGTAACTCTT
>JAYUUR010000476.1:0-8953 GCA_043754475.1 Saprospiraceae bacterium
TAAAAATATGGTTGCTCAATTTGAAGATTTTGCAGAAGATTTCAAGGAACTAGAAAAATTCTTTTTGAAGGCTAAGTTTTTATAAGAAAGCCCTATATATAATTTTGAGAAATCGCATTTTTTACATCTTATTAAAATTTAATCAATATGGCAAACGACACATCTTTAAAATCGGTTTTTGACTATGCTAAACAAGGACCTCTGAATGACAGTGAATTTCCCACTCTCCCTACAGTCTTTGCAACTTTTGTCGAACACTTTCCCAATTCACACCCTTCGGGGAGTGCTAAAAATGCTTCGGATTTGGTAACATATGCCAACGGTGAGATGAAGCTATCGGCGAACAAGAAAATACTATCTTGTGATATTAAGCTTTGGAGAAACATCTTCGATCCCGGATCACCCGACTTAGGAAGTGGTTCTACACCACCGGACGCCTTCGATCATGTTAACGACGGACTTACCGTAACCATAAGTGTTTCGGATACAGGACAGGTTACGCACCAAAGGAAGAAAAACGGGATTCCCATATCTATCTTTCCTAATACCCCCAGTATTCCTTTCCCATTGAATGCTGTTTATGAAAACAGTTTATTTGTTGAGAAAAGTGAAATCGGTGTCAGGAGTTTGAGTTTTACATTGGGAACCACTTTTGGTTAATGCACTTTATTTTTTCAAAAAAGCAATAATCGGTTCATAAACCTCTTGCGGTGCCATGTGTTGCCCCATACCTAAAGCGGCTCCCGTGATAATGACTATAGCATTCGTAAATTGGGATGTTTTCATTCGATTAATTTTAAATTCGTATCGCAGAACTCCAGTTCCGCATTTAATTTAGGAGCCAATTTGAAAGCGGAATTGGAGTTCCGCGATACAAATTATATGGCTAAAGATATTAATTTAAAACAATAAAAAATCGTGTTTTTATAAAAATTTACATATAAATACTGAGGGAGAATGTGCTTTTTTAACTCAATAAAATAGATTATATTTACTGCACTCAATCACTGCACTCAATCATAAACCTATCCACATGAAAAAAAAAATACTCCTACTCATAATTACCTGCTTTAGCTTCTTGACTTTACAGGCTGCCTACATCCTTTTACCTATGGATTTGAAGCAAAAAGATCATTTAAAAGCATACGGAATTACCTATTTGGTTTTACAAAAAGAGGTGGAAGCGCATTGGCTTTTGAATTATAGGGGCGGTAGTTTTGCTTTTCCGCATCAATTAGAATTTGAAAAAGAATGTAAAACGCGGGGTGTCACTTATGAAGTGATTTCAGATGCTCAATTCAAGGGCATTCAAATTGAAATACAAAATCCTCAAGTGAATATGGAGGATATGAAACTTGAAGTAGCCCCTAAAATAGCGGTTTATACCCCTGATGCGGAAACAAAAGGCAAGGGGCTTGAAAAATGGAACGATGCCGTGTTGGTGGTGTTGAAATATGCAGAAATCCCTTTTGATATGCTCTACGATCAAGAAGTGTTGGAAGGAAAACTCATTAATTACAATTGGCTTCACCTGCATCATGAAGATTTTACGGGTCAGCACGGTCGGTTCACGATGTGGCGAGGCGATCCGCAGGAATATGAAAGGCGAAAACAGAAGGCAGAGTTATTGGCTCGGTCGTTTGGTTTTGAAAAGGTTTCTCAATGCAAATTAGCGGTGGCGAAGAAGATAAAAGAGTTTGTCGTTGGGGGTGCATTCATGTTTGCGATGTGTTCCGCAACGGAGAGTTTTGATGTTGCTTTAGCGGCTGAAGGTACTGATATTTGCGCTTCTATATTCGATGGAGATGAGGTTGACTCACATGCACAAGAGCAATTGGATTTTTCAAAAACTTTTGCCTTTCAAAATTTCCAACTGAATACCAGCACATCAGGTATGGAATTTTCGACCATTGACAACAGTATGCGGCGGAATAGGAATATCAGTTTCGATTATTTCACACTCTTCGACTTTTCTGCCAAATGGGATCCCGTGTCGACCATGTTGACACAAGACCATACAAAAGTGATTAAAGGTTTTATGGGACAAACTACGTCTTTTAAAAAAGCCTGTATCAAACCGGCAGTGCTCATCTTAGGAGAAACCCAACCGTTTGGAGAGTCGCGTTATATACATGGCGTGGTGGGTCAAGGGTTTTTTAGTTTTTATGGCGGGCATGATCCCGAAGACTATCAACATCGGCATTCCGACCCCGATACGGATTTGGCTTTGCACCCTAATTCTCCGGGCTATCGGCTGATATTGAACAATATTCTTTTTCCAGCGGCTAAGAAGAAGAAGCGGAAGACGTGAAACGCATTAGTTATATTATTTACTGCGTTTTTTTATAAGCCGTCATCGTTATTTCCACTCTTGCACCCAAAACCAAACCTGCCACTTGTACTGTCTCTCGAGCAGGAAAATGACCATCGGGGAAAAAAGTGCGATACACTTCGTTCATTGCCGCAAAATCATTAATATCTTTCAGAAAAATAGTCGCTTTTGCCACGTTATTGAAATCCAACTTTTGGGATTTTAAAATAGCTTGCAAGTTTTTCATAGTTTGCGCCACTTCTTCTTTAAAATCTTTCGGCAATTTCCCCGTCGTTGCATCAGTACCGATTTGACCTGCTAAATAGCAAAAGTCACCAGCCCAAACTGCCAAACTGAAAGGATAAGTTGATTTCGTCTTGCCTTCTAAGGTTGAAACATATTTTAAATCTTGGCTCGAAAGAGGATTCAATGCCGCCAAGCAAAAGATGCCTAAAAAAATGTTTTTCTTCATGTTGTTTAAGGATTATTTATGAAAAAGGTGAATCAAATCACTGATAGTATCTTTCAAATCTTTACGATTGACAATAAAATCCACAAAGCCTTTGTCCATTAAAAACTCTGCTGATTGGAAGCCTTCGGGCAAATCTCGTTTGATGGTTTCGCGAATCACACGGGGTCCTGCAAAACCAATCAAGGCGCCGGGTTCAGACATATTGATGTCGCCGAGCATAGCAAAACTGGCTGTAACACCGCCGGTCGTCGGGTCAGTCATTAAAGAAAAATAAGGAATACCAGCTTTGGCTAATCGGGTGAGTTGAGCAGAAGTTTTAGCCATTTGCATCAGTGAAAAAGCAGATTCCATCATGCGAGCACCGCCTGATTTGGAGATAATCATGAAAGGGGCTTTCGATTTAAGGCTTTGCTGAATGCCTCTCGCTATGCGTTCGCCAACCACTGAGCCCATCGAACCACCTATAAAAGTAAAATCCATGCAAGCAATCACCAATGGTTTACCATTCACTTTCCCTTCGGCTACAGATATGGCATCTGTTAATCCTGTTTTTTTAAAAGCTTCTACCAAACGGTCGGGATAGGCTTTTGTATCTGTAAATTTCAAAGTATCTGTTGAAACAACCTCTTCAAAAAGGATTTCAAAAGAATTTTCATCAAATATCAGTTTAAAATATTCCCGTGAACCGATTCGTGTATGGTTATCACATTTCGGGCATTTGTAAAAATTCTCCCGAAACTCCTTCATCGTAGATGTTTCGTTGCACTTTGGGCATTTATACCAGATGCCTTCGGGCGCTTCTTTCTTATTAACGGTGGCAGTTTTGATGCCCTCTTGTAGTCGTTTGAACCAACCCATATCTTGGATTTAGGATTTTAAAAAAAAACTTATACAAGGTAATTATTTTTATTAAAATCACAAACAATCACCCCTTTATTTGTTTAGTCTATTTATTTTGGGACGCAAATTTAGTTAAATCATCGAATAAAACAAGCACATGGATTTTGGCAAGCTAACTAATATCAAAAATGTGGATTTCACACTCCCACCTGACCGCCCCGAAACGCTCAAAATACTGAGGGGTCTGCCCAAACGAGAAGGCCTGCCGCGCGTATATGTGGGCTGCACCGGCTGGGTGATGAAAGAATGGGTGGGTCATATTTACCCAAAAGGCACTAAGTCAACTGATTTTTTGCACCATTATAGCCGACAATTCAACACGATTGAGATGAATACGACGCACTACCGCACCCCCTCAGTATCGGACATTCAAAAATGGTATGATGCCACACCAGCCGATTTTCGTTTCGCTCCTAAAATGCTTCAAGCGATTAGCCATTCACATAATTTAGGTTTTGGAACAGGACTGATGGCTGAATTTTGTGAAGCTATTTTAGGATTACAGGAGAAATTAGGCATCTGTTTTATGCAAATGCCACCTCATTTTCAATTTAAAAATCTACCCATTTTGGAAGCATTTCTAAGTAATTTTCCTAAGAATGTGCATTTAGCCCTCGAAATAAGGCATGAAGAATGGTTTTCCAATCCTCATTATTTCGATAAATTATTTCATTTACTTGAAAATAATTTTGTCAGCACAGTGATAACGGATGTAGCAGGTAGGCGCGATGTTTTGCATCAAAGGCTCACTACGGGTTCTGTTGTGATTCGGTTTGTAGGCAATAATCTGCATCCAACGGATTTCACAAGGTTGGATGAATGGGTTTTGAGATTAAAAAAATGGTTTGAAGCGGGATTGCATGAGATATATTTTTTCACCCATGAGCCTGACAATGTCAATGCACCTGAATTGGCGAAGTATTTAATTGATAAAATTAAGGAAAATTTTGAGGCAATACTGAGGGGTCCTATTTTTATTGATGATGAACCGAATAAACAGTTCACACTTTTTTAATTAACAGTCATGTTACTTTTTAATAAATAATCGTCTTAATGTGTATATTTCAAATATATTCATCAAACTACTTTTTATAAAACTCAAAATTTATCCTGTAGACTCTAAAACGCGTCCGAAGCCTTTGTGGTAATGGCAACAAATTATTTCACACTGACTTTACGAAAGGGCTGTCTCAAAAAGGCAGCCTTTCTCATGTGCTCTATTTTCATTGTCTTTTAGCCAAAATTAATGCTTCCGAATCCCCTACGCGATTCATATCCATGACGATGGTATCGGCTGTGAAGGTGGATAGTTTGACCATTTTTTCAATCTTGTTTTCGCCTGTCGTATAAAGTTTATCACCCGACAAACGGTAAGTGCCCTTCTCCGTTTGACTTTCAAAGGCTGTTGAATAGGTATCATCAGGCATAAATTCAAAATGAACGGATTTAAAATCTCGTCCGGATTCAACACCTTTTACCTTCCACGATACAGCTTGCCATTTGCCCAAAAGCAAAGGTTTTTTATCGTCTTGTTTGCAATTTGTAAGGAATAAACAGAAAAAGAGGGCGAAGGAAAATACTTTTTTCATTGTTTTTAGATTTTTTTAGGTTGTTATTTATCGGTTTCTCAAAAGACTTACGATTCAGGGCATTATGAACATTTTGAAAGCATCCTCCAAAAGAAAAAAAGACATTAAACAGGCGTCAAAACGTCACTATTTTGAGGCAAAGCAGTAGATAGACTTTCCCATTTTTGAATGATTTTTTTTGTCAATTTTAAAACTAAAGGCGCAGGAATATCCTCAGTGAGTGGCTCAAAAACAGTAGTTAACACTGTTTTTATAGGCATATTTGGATTTTCGATGAATAATTTTATTGTTTTTGATTCTGTAAGCCCGATTAGAGTCAATTCATGTTTTTTGGGAAACATTTGACTAAAAGGAGTTTTCTGTACATATCGAATGAGGTCATGTATATGAGCAAGCGAAGGGTCATTTAAAGCCTCTTCATAGGTCAAATCTTTATTTTCTTTTATCTCTTTCATTGTACAAATTTACGGATTAATTTAAATTTATTGTAAGATTTTTTAGGCAAATAATTTTCATCAATACCATCAACAACGCCTATAATCTGAAAGATTGTATTGATATCTTCATAATTTCTACGAAAAACATGATTGTACAATTTTTTCCTTTTTTCATCGACAGGCTGAATATAAATATGCCTTGTAGGATATTTTGCTGAAAAATCATAAACAACTTTGGCGATAGTTCCGATGATTTTGACAATATCGTAGTTATTAGATATAATGACATCGTCAATATCACCTTCGTGCCAATCGCCGAAAGCTAAATTCCAAAGATTGTTTTCAGAGAGAGTGAAAATAATTGCTTTTGGTATTGTTCCAAGTTTTCCTTCACTTTCAAAGTAGTACATGGTTTTATTTCCAATGGCAAGATAGTTATAAGATTCTTTAATCATAATATGTTTAAAATAGGTTTGTTATAGTTTTCAAATAGGTGCCCAAATATAATGTTTATCTTTAGACCTCGCTGTTAGCTTATAAAAATTCTTACCGTTCTTCATCAAAACTTACCCTTGATAACAGCAACAATCCAATAAAAAACAAGAAGCCCAGCATCAAAACACTGTATCGAATGCCAATCATTTGATCAATCAAACCGAAGGTAAAAGTGCCGATAACAACAGCTAATTTATCCGTTAAATCGTAGAAACTATAAAAGGTAGTCGTATCAGTCGTGCCTCTGGGAATGAGTTTGGAATATGCCGAACGGCTCAAACTCTGAGTACCACCCATGACGATGCCCAACAAGACACCCAATGCATAAAAAGGCATTTTATCTTTTATAAAAAAAGCTAAAAACGTGATGACAACCCAGACGATGAGCATCACCGAAATAGTCCATTTATTACCTTTTGCATCTGATACTTTTGCAAAAATCCACGCACCAAGAGCTGCCACAATTTGTAAAAGAAGAACTAAAACGATGAGCTCCGTGGTTTCAAAGCCCAATTCTTTACCTGCAAATACGGCGGCGAGGAATATCATTGTCTGCACCCCAGCGTCATAGAAAAAGAAAGACAGTAAAAACCGTTTGGTATTCACTTGCTTTTTGACGACATTCCACACCTGTTTCAACTCTCCAAAACCACTCAAAACGGCTTTCATACTGAGGGGGGTCTTGTTGTCATTCGGCAAACCGAAAAATGGAATCAATGAAAAACCCAACCACCAAACACCGACCGTGAGGAAGCTAATCCGCGTAGCAATAACTTTATCCGCAAACCCTATTTTATCCCAAAAAAGAATACAGATTAAATTGACAATTAAAAGCAAAGTGCCACCAATATAACCCAAAGTAAAACCACGTGCTGAAAGGCTGTCAAATTTATCGGGTGTAGCAATCAAAGGCATAAACGAATTGTTAAATACCACCCCACCTGCGTAGCCAATCATGGATACAATATACGCCCAAAACCCTACTTGCCAAGCGTCAGGATTATCCATCCAAAACATAGAAATACAAGCCAATGCGCCTAAAACCGTGAAAAATTGCATAAATGTCTTGCGTTTACCACCATAATCAGCAATGCCTGAAAGGACGGGCTGAGTCAAAGCAATGAACAAATATGAAATCGTGAGCGCATAAGCCAACATGGAACTGTTGGGAATATCCCACCCCATGAAGTGAATGGTTTTGGGTGCAACCGCTTCAAAAAAGGGTGGAAAAACCGCTACTCCAATCACCAATGAGTGCGCAGAATTGGCGCAATCGAAATATGTCCAAGCCCTTAAGATTTTTGGATTGTTGAGGGTGATTGGTTCAGAAAACCCAGCGTGGTGGAGGGTATTATTGGATGTTTCGTTTTGCATATTAAAGTTAAAATATAAGTAACTACTTAGGTGGTAGCCCCAGAGAAGCTAAATATCGGTAGAAAATATAATAGAAAAATTTTTTTAATGAAAATCAAAGTTATATTTTGTTTTCATAACTTTCTAAATAGCTTTACGAAGATTTTATAAAATGTTAAAAAAGGATTTTTTATTCAATGAAAAAAGATATTTTTGATTTAAATGGAAAAGTAGCCCTCGTAACGGGTGCAAGTAAAGGCATTGGCGAATCCATCGCTCGATTTTATGCCGCTTATGGCGCGAAGGTGATTATCAATAGTCGCAAACAAGAGGCGGTTGATGAAGTAGCAAACGACATTCGTGCGGAAGGTAGTGAAGCTATTGGTGTGGCTGGTCAAGTAGGCAGCATTGAAGATTGTCAAAAGATATTTGATGCCGCTATGTCTGCTTATGGGCGCATAGATATACTGGTTAATAATGCGGCGGCGAATCCCGTATTCGGTCCTGTTGAAAATACGGACGAACGGGCTTTCAATAAAATCATGGATGTGAACGTGAAAGCACCTTTTGAATTGGCAAAGATGTGCCTCCCGATTATGCAAGCGAATGGAGGCGGTTCCATCATCAATATTTCAAGCATTGGCGGCGTGAGTCCTGAACAAATGCTCGGCATTTATAGCGTGAGTAAGGCGGCTTTGATTTCTTTAACAAAAGTGATGGCGGCTGAATGGGGTAAAGATAATATACGCGCTAATGTCATTTGTCCCGGGCTTATCCAAACCAAATTTAGCCAAGCTTTGTGGAGCAATGACCAAATTATGAAACACATGATGGCGCAGCTACCCCTCAGTAGAGTCGGCAAACCGGAAGAGATTGCAGGATTGGCTTTGTTTTTAGCATCTGATGCTTCGAGTTATTGTACAGGCTCTGTTTTTATGGCAGATGGCGGTTATCTAATTTAAGAAAATAATATCTGAGTAAAGATTGAGGCATAAAAAAAGGAATGATTCGATGAATCACTCCCTTTAAAATTTAATACATTCTTTTGCTTAGTTATTAGTTACTCATACATTCTTGTTCACAGAGTTTTATATAATGAAACCAAATTAGTATCACCTTTTTCAACATTTCACCATTTTTTATATTTAAAATGTGTAGCAAAGCTAAAATAATAATTCAATATTTTAGCTGATACAAAATATAGGGTAAAATCAACAAACGTTTGTGCAATCGTTTGTTGTTGATAACTTTTTAAAAATGTTGATAAATAATTAAACTTTTTACTTGAAAAGAGCAACTAAGTAGTTGACATTAAATAATCGACAATAATTACCTTTGAGGTATGTTATATGTATCGTCTCTTCCAGAGGAAGAAAAACAGACCTTGCAAGAAGGT
>JAYUUR010000477.1:0-2986 GCA_043754475.1 Saprospiraceae bacterium
GGCGGAGAAGGGGCTTTATATGCTAAATTTATAGTCGAAACGCTCAAGCCGTATGTAGATGCACAATTCCGAACTAAGCCCGACCGACTGAATACGGCAGTTGGCGGTAGCTCGATGGGTGGCTTGATTTCGATGTATGCGGCGGCGGAATATCAAGATTTTTTTAGCAAGGCATTGGTGTTTTCACCAGCGTTTTGGTTCAATGATTCGAGTTATACGCAGGTGGTTTTGAGGGGAAATCGGCAGCCGATGCGGTATTATCTGATGGCTGGTGTGCCAGAGGATAATGGCTCGGTGGTGCAGGATTTGAACAAGATGGAAAAGATGTTTTTAGGGATAGGATTGATGACGAAAATTAATTATTTGATAGTGCCAAAAGCGGATGGTCAGCACTCGGAATGGTTTTGGGCGCGTGAGTTTGGGGATGCTTACAAGTGGCTTTTTGCTGAAAATGCTACCAATACTGAGGGGGTAGATATAAGTGATAAAATCAATGTTTTTCCAAATCCTGCCGACAGTATTTTAAATATACAGACAAGCGAAAACTTAAAATATGTGAACCTCTTGATTTATGATACATCGGGCAGATTGATGCACATTCAGCCCTATAAAAAATCTGAGATAAATGTAAGTTATTTAAAATCAGGCAGTTATGTGCTGGTAGGTATGAAAGGACAAACCGTTTTATTTTCAAAAAAAATTGTCAAGCGTTAAAGGGAAACCAATATTGTACAGCGAATGAGCGTTTAAAAGGGTCTATATAATTGAGCATCATGAGACTTTTTTATTTTAAAAAAATGGTTAATTTTTTCAAAATAAAATTTTTTTACATAAGTTAAAATAAAATTTTTTCAATGAAATATCAACATAAGATTGTTAAAGGTCTTATCTTTGAATACTTAAATTTAACGATTTTAAGCAAACATGAACATTCTCTTGAAAATCTCTTTATTAATCCTCCTCTTTTCCCTTTCTTTTCTTTCCATTACGCTTGCACAGCCGTCAGTGGAATGGGACAAAACCTTTGGTGGCGATAGGTACGAGGCCCTTAATGGTGCTATAAAAACTCAAGACGAAGGGTTTTTGCTTTTTGGTGGCAGCTCTTCCAATAAAAGCGGTGAGGTAAGTGAAGATGGTTTTGGCAACAGCGATTTTTGGATTGTTCGCATGGATAGCAGCGGCAATAAAATTTGGGATAAAAGATTTGGTGGTTCAGAATTAGATTGGTGCTTCAAAGTATTGCAAAATACTGAGGGGTATCTGCTCATCGGAGAGAGTAATTCAGGTATTGGAGGTAATAAAATGACGAGCAACCAAGGACTTTCTGACGTTTGGATTGTTCAAATCAGACCCGATGGGTCTAAAGTTTGGGAAAAAAAATATGGTGGCAGTGGACGAGATCAACCATATAATGCTATCAAAACCAAGGACAATGAATACTACATCGCCTGCCATTCCAATTCGCCTGCTGATGGTGATAAAACAACTCCTAACAATGGTAATTTAGACATTTGGGTATTGAAATTAGACCAAAACGGCAATAAAATTTGGGATAAAACCTTTGGTGGCAGTGGCTCAGATGATTATCCAACAGCCTTTTCAACGACTCAAGATGGTAATTTTATTGTCGCTTGTGGCAGTGCTTCTGGCTTCAACGGCAATAAAACGACCAACCAGCAAGGTATAAAAGATTATTGGGTGATTAAGTTTTCACCTGAGGGTCAAAAGATTTGGGATAAAAGCTTTGGCGGCAGCAATGCAGAAGCCCCTTACGATATTCAAGAGCTGATGGATGGTTCGTTTATTATTGCGGGCAACAGTGCCTCTCAAATAGGAGGTGAAAAAAGCGCACCTAACTATGGTGAGACGGATTATTGGCTCGTCAAAATTGATAGCAAAGGCAATAAAATTTGGGATAAAACATTCGGCGGCTCCAGTTACGATTTCGCCTATTCTATTGATCAAAATAAAACTGGCTATTTTTTAGTCGCTGGTGCATCCGTTTCTCAGCCAAGTGGCAATAAAGAAGATAGCCTTAAAACAGAGAAATCCTACGATTTTTGGATATTATATTTGGATGAAAAAGGCAATAAAATTTGGGAAAAAGATATTGGCGGAAACAAAAATGATGTCCCTTTTGAAATGGTAAAATTCAAGGACGGGGCATATTTAGTATGTGGTGGTTCCAATTCGAATACAAGTTTTGATAAATCCGACGATTCGCGCAATCCGCTCATACCTGAAGCCGACGATTTTTGGGCTGTTAAAATCAATTGCCTTTCTGAATTGAAAATTGGCAATGATACCCTTGTTTGTAAATTAGAACCAGTCACTTTTGATGCTCGAATTCCTAATTGTCGAAATTGTCTTTATAAATGGAGTACGGGCGAAACCACGCCTTTGGTAACCGTCAACCCGACCAAAACCACTCAGTATTCAGTCAAAGTGACCTTCAATAATGCTTGTGAAATTAAAGATAGGGTAGAAGTTTTCGTTATTCCTGCACCCGATTCAGTGGCTTTTGTCGTAACGCCTCCTCGTTGTCACGATGGGAAAGACGGTATTATCGCTGTTGATAGCATCGTAGGAGGTACACCACCTTATAGTTTGGTTATAGGTTCTGATACATTAAGGCAGAAAATATTTATTGATAAATTGAAAGCCGGTAATTATCCCATTACGTTACTTGATAAAAATAAATGCAAATTAGAATCCATCGTCAGTGTCCTCAACCCGACCCCTTTTACGCTCATGATATCGCCGAGTCTTGAAATTCCGTTGGGCGATAGTTTCCATCTTTGGGTAGCACCTAATCACCCTTTGGATACCTTTTTTTGGGGCAATAGGAGTATTCGCACATTGGATACCTTCGTAAAACCTTTTGATTCTGAAAATTATAGTATCACTGCCATAGATAAATATGGCTGTACCCAAACCGCTGCAACTCAAGTCGTCATTCGCCGTGATAACCTCTTCTTTGCACCCC
>JAYUUR010000478.1:0-2986 GCA_043754475.1 Saprospiraceae bacterium
GCGGGGAAGCGTACAATCTTAAGCGTACAATCTTACAATCTTAGGAAGATTTAAAATCTTCCTAAGATTATAGATTATGAAGATTATGCCCGATTTCCAGAGAAAAAAAACGACTTGCCCCGATTTTGTCACGCACTCAAATCATTTTGATATTTAAATGCGGATACTTTTGATAGAACCCAGCAGACCAAAAGCTTGAAGCAACCAAATAACCACAACAATGACAACAATGACATTGAGGATGTTTTTGATTTTTCCATCCATTGGAATATAATTGTTGACCAGCCAAAGAAGGACGCCAACAACAATTAGTACGATTAAAACATTAATTAGAGGCATAATATAGATTTTAGAATGATTAAATCAAAGATAAGTCTTTCGATGCTTCAAAAGGTTATACAATTTTTAGGATTAGTTACATAATTCACACTTTTCCCCATTTTGAGAACAAAATGCTCTATAATAATTGGTAAAAAAGCGTGCCTATAAAGATTTAAGATATTCCACTAAATCATTCTTTTCACTCTCTATCAAAGCAAGTTTTTTAAAATCGTTGTAATGATTAACAACATCCATCAGTGTTGCAAACCTACCATCATGATAAAAGCCCCCTTTCATATGCGTCCACAAGCCTTTCAGACCTTGAGTAACATAAGTTTTGTCGGGCGAACGGTTTGATTGAAAATCGTCAATCCCTATATCAGATGCTTTGTGAGTATTCCAGCCGGGTTCGGTGAATAGCGGCGGCACATGGCAAGTAGCACATTTAGCTTTACCATTAAATACAGACATGCCGCGTAGAGCAGCTTCTTTATTATAAATGCTGTCAGGTGCTTTAGGTGCAGGTATTGCCAATTGGTAAAACTGTAAAGCAGCGAGTTTATCTGTTATTTTATCGGGATTGTTGCGTTTATTCCCTGCACCTGTTTTGGCAGCAACGGGATATTTTTTAGCGTCATTCAATCGTTCATCCCAAAAAGTACCATTTCCAGCCAATTCAAGATTGGCAACATAAGCATTCCAATATGTGACATCACCCCATCCGCCTGTCCATGTGTGCAGTGTATGTCCTGCATGACCGAATGCTTCGGGGATAAGAGTAGCGGCTGATTTGCCATCGGGACGAAAGGCTTTGCCATCTAAATTGAGCAGCGCATCAAATTTGCCAGGACCCCAACTTGCCAATACTTTTTTAACTGTGGCTTCGTCCACACCCAATGCGTCGGTCAGCGGTTTTAAATTGGGTGCCATAGAAACTATCGCCCCCACATTTAAATCGCGGTTTGCCCAACCATCTAAGCGATGACCAATGCCAGGTGCAAAAGCGTTATCAACCGTTGAATGGCATGAAGCGCAAGTTAGACCAATAGAAATAAGTTTTTTATTGTTATCAAAAGAGCCTTTTACGCCGACTACGGCGTTGAGTTGCAAAAGTGTGAGCGTTACTGAGGGGTCGTCTAAATTGACTTTTCCAGCTTTGATAGCGGCTGCCACATCAGCGGGAATGACATCCATGTCCACTTTTAATCCTGCTGCTAAAGCTGCTTTAGGAGATAGACCTGCACCCACACCACCATTTTTTTCACCGAGAATGGCTTTGTTCAATTGAAGCGCATCTGTCCAATAAGATTCATCGCCAAAAGTTTCAAATCTAAATGTTTGTTTGCCTTCTTCGAGCATTTGTTTGGCATTAGCCGTAATGGGGTCGTCGCTTCCTTTAGCGTTGTTTGAAGATGTTGAAGATTGAGAGTTTGTAGAATCGGCAC
This sequence comes from Saprospiraceae bacterium, assembly GCA_043754475.1. Lineage (GTDB taxonomy): Bacteria > Bacteroidota > Bacteroidia > Chitinophagales > Saprospiraceae > JAAFJT01. Next base: position 1,767 of record JAYUUR010000478.1, read on the forward strand.
ATTGTAAAAGAGTCATCGTGGCGATGAAAAGGGCGATGCCCACTGAAACGAGTAATAATGAATGTTTTTTCATTTGTGTAGTTTTTAATTAATTATTCAATCAAGCTGAACATTCAGTTTGAAAAGTTCGATTAGCAATATCACCATCGAGAACAAAATCCAAGTTAATCATTTGCTCAATTTGAGTGTAGAGTACTTTTCCATCCCAGGGTTTTTTAATAAAAGCACTTGCCCCCAGTGTGTGGGTCAGTTCCTTTTGCGTAGATGATGTGGTGAGCATGACAACAGGAATATTGCAAATCATCGGATTTTCCATGATTTTAGTTAAACATTCAATACCATTCATGATTTGCATGTTGATGTCCATAAAAATAATGTCAGGAAGCGTAGGCGAGTTTTCGAGCCAATGAAGTGCCTCTTCGCCGTTATTGGCAACGGCATATAAAGTAGCGTTTTCAATTTTGCTCATCGCTTCGATGAAAAAGAACTGGTCGTCTTCATCATCTTCAACTAATAATATGCGTTTTAATTTTTTCATTGTGTCAGTTTTAAATGAGTTATAGAATTCGCCTGTGGTTTTTACGATACAAAATTGCAAATATTAAAAGGATTGTTCGTTACACAACTCTTAAAATAAATTACATAATTCCCACATTGGGGAAATATGTTACTCATTGAATGATGTTACGCACAAGGTGCTCTGCCGCTTGCATAACATCAGTCATTGGAGAGGATAGGTTACAATAAAATAAGCGGAAGAGAGAGGCTCATCTCTTCCGCTATTGATAAAATCCACTTGATTTAGTATTTTGATATGAAAAACAAATAATGTAATAAGTAGAATGTCTTGTTAAAATTTCATTTGGCGGGTTAACAGGCTGATTGGTTAAAAATGTTTGTTTTAATTAATTATAAGGCTCAATAAATGGTTCTAAATAAACGAAATGGTCATCTTGATTAACGTCAATTATTATAATACAAAGTTGATAGCTTTATACTTTAAAAAACTTACATAATATTTTAAAAAAATTACATAATTCCCACATTCTGGTAACTTCGGAAATCTTTTTGTAATTGAAAAATGCCGTTAGGCATGATATATCGGTAGAGAAAGTAGAGAAAGTCGTCCTTGTTATTGAGTTCCGTAGGAACGATATATCGAAATGAGATTAAAATATGCCGTTCCTACGGAACTTGTGCGCTATTTTCTATCATTTTCT
>JAYUUR010000479.1:0-2986 GCA_043754475.1 Saprospiraceae bacterium
TTACCGCTGCACAACCAATTTCTGCCGAATGGTTTCTTTACCAAAACGCATTTCGACGATGTAGATATTATTTGCCCAACCTTGTGTATTCAATTCTACTGTACCGATTTGTACCCCCCTCAGTATTTGCGTAAAAACGACTTGTCCGACAGCGTTTTTGACGTCCATCTGAACATCAGTAGATTGTGGTAAGCCATAGTTGATGTAGGCTATATCACGAGTTGGGTTGGGGGATAGTTTTAAAAAAGGTTTCTTTCCTACAACATTGTTGAGAGTCAAATCTTGTGGATTTTCTGAAACAGAAGTAGCTTTTTCTTTAGATATGTTATCTTGGACTTGTTGATTAATAAGGTTTTGTTGTACCAATTGTGAATTTTGAATGGGTCTTGGACGTGGTGTGAAAAAAGCTGCTTTAGATGGCAACATCACTCTAAGAGAATCACCTTGTTGTCTGATAATACTGTAACAAGGAATAGTTATAGCAGCAGAAAGAAGGCTTTTATACATGCTAATACTATCTTTTTTGTTGGTATCATAAATGACAATCACAGCGTAAGCCCCTGCTAATTGTGCTTGTAAGCATTTTGCCGCAGGGTCACAATTTTTATCAAAATCTATGAGGACTATTTTATCTTTTAATCCTTTGGTATCTATGATACAAGAGCGTTTCGCAGCATTTTTTTTAATCTTTTCTATTTCCTGTTCAGTCGGCTTTTTAGGCGTATCTGTGGGTCTGTTGGCTTCTATTCTATTTTTGATTTCTATTGCGCTTGGCAATATTAAATCTTGTCCGATGGCGTTTTTCTTCACTTCAAAAGTATCCGCAGTGAATACAATTGTTTTAACAGAGTCTAATTTGGGAGTTTGGCTACCAAATGGTGCCCGTTTGAGTTCAAAACGCGCTCCTGTGTTATAAAGGGAGATATTGATAGACGGTTGTTGCGCCAATATAGAGAAACTCAACAAAAGGCTTATAGCGGTGAATAAATATATTCGTTTCATGTTTTTCTTTTTAAGTGGTGATGAATTTTTTTTTCAATAAATTATTTTATAGTTGAGTGTTTTGCCTTGACACTCAATAGATTGAAATTAGACAATAGGTTTAAGTTTTTTGAAAAAATCGTAATCCCACATTTTCCTGATAGCTTTTTCTATATTTTCTAAATTAACTTCTTTTACTATCACCAGACCTTCATAAAAGATAACATCCTCTGTATCTAATTCTTGTGAAAGTCTAACATTATCATAAAAACAAAGTTTATATGACATGCCGTTAGGGCAATTTACAATAATATCATGTCTAAAACCTTTTAAAGGCATTTCGAACTCGTCAACAGAAGTGAATTCATGTTCAAATTTGAAAGTAGGATAGTTCTTATTCATATTGCTTTTTATTTAACCTAACTTTTAACTTTCATAAAAATTTGCTCAAAATTCTCATTTTCTATCATTTCATTGATACATGAAATGATAGTTTCTTTATTTAAATCTTCTATTATGCACATATTATGAGCCCAAAAATACTGCCCACTCAACTCTTTAGTTTCTTTCCATTTATTCATTAAATGTTTTATGTTTAATAGCGTAAAAAACGTTACCACATACTTAAAACCATTAGGTAATGTTACATAGACATCTACATTATCATTCTTTTCATTATCGATAATTGTAATTAATTCAACTTTAAATTTATTTTTCATATTCCTCAGTAAATTAGATAATACCTTGGCTAATCCTTATGCCTAAGGTGTTGTATTCTACTCCATCTAAATAACCCCATTCTTTATCAGGCTTTGATTATATCTATAAACTTTATACCGATTATTACCCCCTCAGTATTTCGCCGTTTTTATAGACATTTGCTCATTGCCTTTTCCGATTCTTGTAGGAAACCGCGCTTTTTTTAAATGGTTTGGTTATATCGAACACCAGCACAAGCAGTGACTACATAATATATATACAGTCAAAGGCTACTCGTAAATTGAAGCTGATATACAAACTGTTCTGTCAGGCAGCTATTTCATTAATGCTCTTTTAGCTTCTATTAAAGCCTCAATAAAAATATCAAGATCTAATACTTTTATTTTGGGTTCTTCAAAGAATTCAATTTTTATTTTATCTTTTCCATCATCTTGATTTAGTAGGGCTATATATTGCTCGTCAATAACTACATATGCTACCAGTTCTTCATAGTCCACAGGACTACCAATTAATATTTGAAATCGTTTTTCCATATCTTATCTATTTATCTATTTATCTAATTCCCGCTCAGTATCATCTGCCAATATTTCTATTTGGCGGGCTACTATCACCAATTGCTTGATTAAAATTTCGCGGTATTGTACCACACGTTTTCCATTGCCATGCCGAAGGCATAATAATGATTCTCTTGCGTTACTTCACTCGCTTCCGGTACGCCACTGGGAGTAACTATGCCATCGCTGTTTTTATCGCAAAACATGAGGCGGGTATTGCCCAAATGGTCTTTAAAAGCATATTCGTATTTTAATGTGCCGCTTATAGTCATGATGCGTCCTTCGGCGTGGTATATGGCTTCAAGCGTCGTCACATTTGACGCATCTGTCCGGTATTCTATACCCCCTACATAGTCTTGGGAATATTGCGTACTTCCATTCTGAACGACCGTTTTACGCAATTTATTACCGCCCGCATCGTACATAAAACTGATGCTTCTGCTGTTCGTAAAAGTAATAGTCGTTGGCAAATTGAGATGATTATATGCAATACTTGTAATCTCCTTATTCGGGTCAGAGGTCAGATTGCCGTTATTATCATAGGTGTAAGTGCTGCCGTTCGATACGGTTTTAAAACCTTTGGTAAGGCTGCTGCTTTCTGTGACACTCTGCAATTGATTTTTAGGATTATAGCCCGATGCCCCATAATTATAAATCAAATTATCAATCATACCCCATTGGCAGTTACTACTTAAACCCCAACGTTGTAAAGTGTTGATATTACCGCGAAT
>JAYUUR010000480.1:0-2978 GCA_043754475.1 Saprospiraceae bacterium
GTTGAAGCAGGAACATTTACGAATGAATCGAAAGCAGCCGGTATATTAGGCATTCCAAAATTGAAACAAGAGACGTCAAAATCGTATGCTATTGGTGCAACTGCTCGTGCAGGTGGCTTTGAATTGACGTTAGATGCGTATCAAATTGACATCAAAGACCGCATCATTTTGACCAATAACTTCACATCGGGTGGCGATGCCAATCTTAAAGCTCAATTGGATGCAGCGGGTGCTAATACAGTCAATTTTTTCACAAATGCCGTTGATACGCGCAATCAAGGCATTGAAGCAGTCGCATCTTACAATTGGAAAATTGCGGATAAACACAGCCTTCGATTTACAGTGGCAGGTACTTTTATCAAAAATCGTGTTAGAGATAGCTCAGAATTGGTAGATGGTAATACGATTAATAAACCATTCATCAAAACATCGGAGCAATTGCGTCGGACGAATCAAGTAGGGGCTTATTTCAATCGCGAAGACGAAAGCCGTATTGAAGTGGCATCGCCAACGGATAAAATCAGTATTATGTTGAATTATAAATTTAATAAATTTTCAGTCATGTTGCGCAATGTCCGTTTTGGCGAAGTGGTTTATCTTGACCCGACAATTACGAGTTCAGCAGCTTTTGTAGCCAATGCTTTTAATGCTGGCACAAAAGAAACGCTCGACCAAACCTTTAGCCCTAAATGGGTGACAGATTTGACATTGGCTTATCAAGCGACTAAACAATTGAATTTTTCAGTAGGTGCTAACAATTTGTTTGATGTTTATCAAGATAAGCATACGCATTCTGCCAATTATTCATTGGGTCGCTTCGTGTATTCACGCCGTGTGCAGCAGATGGGCTTCAATGGTCGGTATGCCTTCGCGCGTTTGGTTTTTAAAATGTAATATTTTTGTTTGAAATATAATTTGAATTAGGATTTGCAGGATTATAAGGATGTTAAGGATTAGTTCCCGTCACGATACTTAGCAGGGAAAAATGCTAAGGGTTAACCTACTTCCTAAACCTTCGATTGCACATACCACAGGTTTTATTCTACCCAATCCTTAACATCTTTTCTATCCTAAAAATCCTAATTCAAATAAAAAAAAATGCCAAAAATCTCTATTTTTACCCCGAAAAATGCTCTTATGTCATTGCGAGGCACGAAGCAACTGAGGGGTCAATTCATCATTTATCATTCATCATTCCCATATGCGCAACAATATTTTAATGAAAACCATAGCCGTTGCTCTATTGTATTTTCTTCTCAGATTTATGGGAGGCAGCTTCGGGCAAATCATTTTATATCCAATTACTTTATTGGTTACGTTCCTACATGAATTTGGACATGCTTTCGGAGCCGCTATTACGGGCGGCAGCATTAAAGGCATGCAAATCAACTCCGATGGCAGCGGCGTAACCACTACAATGGGCGGTTCTGCAGCCTTCACGCTTATGGGCGGCTACATTGGTTCAGCTTTTTTTGGCAATCTCTTATTTTATATAGGTGCTAAAGTGCCGCGTTTCCATCGCGTTACCTTAGTTTTCTTAGGCGGATTGATGCTTTTTGCAGGTATCTTTTGGTATCAAAGCTGGATTTCGACGCTCATACTTTTCGTTTATGGTATCCTCCTATATTTTATAGCGAGACATGCGGAGTGGGTCGGTTGGGCACTCATGTTCTTCGGATTAGCGAGTATTTTATACATTATTCAAGATTTCAACTTCGGACCCAGTTCTGATTTGATGCAATTTGAGCGCGTCGTCGGCTTTTTCCCTGCGGATATTTGGAAGTATTTATGGTTGATAGTTGTCGTTTTTATGTTTATTGCCAATTTGAGATTGATTATATTGAACAAAGGATTTTTGAAGAAGATTAGTTGGTGAGTAATCAAATCTTTACACCAAAACCTACCTTAATTTGTGGTTTAAATAAAAAATCCACTTTAGCCACATTTACAGTTCTCGCATAAGTCGGCAAAACAGGATTTCCGTAGTAGGATGTGCTGATTTCTCCTTGTAAAAACGTTAAAGGCATATTAATATCAATTAAAAACCTATCGTTTAAATTCAAAATCCAACGAGGTACAATTGATAAACCACTTGTCAAAACATATTGATGACTTGGAAAAGTGGCTGTTGTGTAAGGTAAAACATTGTTAAAATCAAAGGTCGGATTGGTTGAAATGCCTAAATAAAATTGGTTATGTCCTTTCTCTATTATCCGCCATGCTGACTCAATTCGAGAGCCAAAAGCAAATGAAAAAGTTTTAGTTCCACGCCAAGGAATATTACTATTCAATGTATCATTTTGAATTGATGATTTGTCATCTTTCAAATCCAAATTTTGCAAAGCAAAAGACAATTCCAATAAACGACCCTTGGGACGAACTTTTGTATAAGCAAAAGAAGGGAATATTTTCAACCATTTAGACTCATTGGAATAAGTCACAAAAGGTGCGTTTGTTGTAGATTTCGAAGCATTATAATTTGTTTCTAAAAAAACTTTAAGGTATTTTTCAATTGCCTTTTTGTCCTTTTTGATTTGTTCATTTTGAGCATAAATTATTGTTGTTTTGAATGATAAAAGTCCTACAATCAAGCAGAATAGGGTTTTGTTAAATTGTTTTTTCATTTTTCGATTATTGATTTAAAGTTTTAAAAATTGATTTAAAAACTTCAAACGAAAGCAAAGGCAAAACATTGTTATCTCTATTTTATTAACGTATTTGTCAAAAAAATCATCTCACTAAAGGCTTCACAGTAGCACTATCCCCTCTTTCAAAAATCAAAAAAGCAGGTTGCCAGCCTGGGATAGAATCAATCGTTGAAATATTCCACCGCACTGTTTTTTCCCATTCATTTTTTCCATACACGACCCCCCTCAGTATATAAGCCTTTTCAAACGTTTTTGTCCAATCCAGCAGCATGTGTTCGTTGTCATTTTTCCATTTTATATCAGCAAGACTTCTCAGATACCAGCGCGGTT
>JAYUUR010000481.1:0-2969 GCA_043754475.1 Saprospiraceae bacterium
AACACATAGGCAGATAGGACACATAGTTTTTTGCATCTAATTCTATGTGTCCTATCTGCCTATGTGTTAAAAAATTAAAATATCTCCTAAAAATATGTATTGCGATTGTACCTACTGTGTTACTATTTTACTATTTTTAACTTTATTAACAATAAAAAAAAACATACAGAATGGAAAAATTGACTAAAAGTTATTTAAAAGAACTCACTTACGAAATAATCGGTGCAGCCATCGAAGTCCATAAAGAAATGGGACCGGGGCTTTTAGAAAAAGTCTATGAAGTGTGCATCAAACATGAATTAGAATTGCGTGGTCTAAATGTAAAATCACAACAAACAATTCCTGTCATTTACAAAGGTATCGTTCTGGATGCTGAACTGAGATATGACCTGTTAGTAGAAGATTGTATCCTTGTTGAATTAAAAGCTGTTTTGCAAATGATACCCATTTTTGAAGCCCAAGCCATGTCTTATGCTAAGTTATTACAAGTCCCCAAATCTATGCTCATCAATTTTACTTGTACCAATATTTTCAAAGAAGGTCAAAAAACTTTTGTAAACGACTTATACAGACTTTTACCTGATTAAAACACCTATTTTTTTCACACCACATATTTTTTTTTAAACACATAGTAATCGGGCGCGGAAGGACGCCAACGTCAAAATATATAACAAATTCAAAAAAAGGCTGAAAAAGCTTTTTTATAAACAGTTGATTTTCAACGATTTAAAATTAGTTATATAGGAGGCACATAGGACACATAGAAAAAAACTATGTGCCCTATGTGCCTATGTGTTTAAAAAAAATATGTGGTGTGAAAATATATATGTTAAACCCTCACGCCACCGATTTAAACAATTCCTTCGGCACCATAATAAAATTCACCCGCGACATAATCCCCGATTTAATCGTCACTTCCTCTGACACCGCAGGCTCAAAACCTTCCGCTTCGGCAATCACCGTATATTTGGAAGCCGTGACAGGCGTAATTTCATACCGACCTTTATCGTTGGAAGACGCCACTTTATCCGTCCCTTTTATCGTAATCGTTACCTTCTCGATAATGGTTTTCTTATCCGCCTCGGTCACTTTGCCGATGATGCCCGCCGGCTTATTACCGCGTACTTTACTGAGCATATTCGGGAAAGTAAACTCATTTTTCAATTCAGGCGTGTCATTAAAGATTCTTTTCGCATCGTCAAACATGCTCATCAAATCTTTATAAATCGCATTATTGGCTTCTATCTTTTCGGATGTTTTGTCAATACCTGCGCCATCGGTGTCTTTATATTCTTTGTACAAACCATTGAAAATTGCCGCCAAACCCTTAAATTTCTGAGTAAAAATGGCTGGCATATTGTTTTTTACTGAGGGGGTCTTCACAGTCGCCTCAAGTGTATCCTGATATTTATCTAAAAATGGCATGGCTGCACTCAAGAGACCCGCCATACTTGCCCAATTATTGCTTTTAGCTTTTACTAAAAACGTATTTCCAGCCGACCGATACATAATATCGCGTTCCTCCAACACAAAAGCATCGTCTATATAACCCAACAACAACATAAATTGATTGATAATATCAGTACTGCATTTGACAAGGCTCATGCGTACCAAATCATACTCCGTGTAGCGAGCATTGACATCGGGCAGCAAGTCCGCAATATCAATCGCATCCAAACTCTCTTGGACATACCCCTCAGTATATTTGGGTTTGACAGCCGCAAAAGCAGCCAAATGTTTTTGACACAACCACCAGCCATTGCGGCAAGCCAGATAAAGGTCAGGTTGAGCACAACTATACGAATTTTTCATTTTGATGAATTTATAAGTTTAAAAAATTATTTAAAAATCACTTAAAAGTGCAAATGCCACCGTTCACTGCTCCAGAGCATTATATCATCACACCAGAGCATTATTCCATTGCTCCAGAGCATTATATGATTGCTCAAAAGCATTATTTCATTGCTCAAGAACATTATTCCACCGCACCAGAGCATTATATCATCGCTCTTGAACATAATTCCCATTCTGCCAGTCAAAATCAAAGAACACATATATCTAAATAAAAGACATACAATATTTTGAATACAGCAAAAAGCATGACAATTTTTGTTAATATTCAAAAAAAATAAAAAATATTTTAAAAAAAAGGGAAATTGTTTTTAATAGGGTTAAGATGTGGCTGAAGTGAGGTGGTTTGGCAGAGCAATTATTTGAAGATTTGTTCTTGAGACATAGCGGTTTATTTCCTGATTTTGAATAAATTGAGGGATAAGAATAAAAGTTCATTGGATTGTTGGGTTATATAACTTAATCTATTATATTTGCATACCAAGTTGGTTTTTCCGCTACTCTAAGGCGTGAATATCCGTTAAATTTGGGGGCGAAACACTTTGTTGATAATTTCATTAGGTCAGTAATTAAAACCTATAACGCATTGTAAAAGTTAAAACCTAACAGCGAACAATGCACTTAACGACAACCACCGCCAAGCTTAACCCGCAAGCTTATGAAAACAGCGGTCTGCGTGAGTGCCATAGTTGATAAATCTATAACAAAATAAAAAACAATATAAATATGAATGAACCTAACGAAATCACAGAAATAATAATTAATGAACTTGGCAGAACACATCTTAGCAATAAAATTGGATATAAAGAATTGAGAAGTATAGTAATATCAAAAACAAACATTAATCATGTGACATTTAACGATCATTTGTCATTACTTTCAAGATACAAAGTTGCCCATTCAAATATAGAAAACGGAAGTCAATCTATTGAAAAATTAGAAAATTTCGGTGATGTTGTAAATACTGGTGGGCTTAAAAAATACATAGAAAAACAAAAATACAAGTCCGAGCAAGAAAAGAAATTTAAAGAACTTCAATTAAAGGAACAAGAAATTAAAAATAAATATATTGAACGGCAATATAAAATGCAGCATAGATATTTTATCATAGCTCTCGT
>JAYUUR010000482.1:0-8853 GCA_043754475.1 Saprospiraceae bacterium
ATTTCATTTTTAAAACAAATTTTTAATTAAACATCACTATGAGTCAATATACACATTTCCCACCACTCGAACCCAACAGCGTGTACCATATTTTTACACACGCAGTTGAACACAATAACTTGTTTGAAAATATGGGTAATTACACATATTTCTTAGAAAAATGGCAATACCAAACGGAAGGATATTTTAAGACGTACGCCTTCTGTCTGATGCCTAATCATTTACATTTTTGTATTCAAACAGCAACTGAAAGTGAGTTACTACAGTTGAGCAATCAAGATAAGCCGATAAAAGAAGAAGATGATTGGAACGATAAAATACTCAGCCAACGTGTAAGTAATTGCCTAAACGGTTATTCACAGGCGTTTAATAAACAGCAAGTGCGGAAAGGTACATTGTTTCGCAGCCGTTTTGGACGTATAAAAATTGAGAATAAACAGTATTTTAAGGATGCAATTTGTTACACTCACCATAATCCAATTCACCATTTTAATGCAGATAGTTACGCAGATTGGGCATTTAGCTCTTACAATATGTTTATTAAGGGGGAGCATTATGAGACGCTTTACGGGCTTTGTAGCGATACAGTAATTCGAGTTTTTGGTGATTTAGATAATTTTAAAATCTATCATGAAGAATATAGGCAACAGAAAAAGTATGCTGCTTTTGAGGCTGAAATTAAGAAATATTGAGTAACAATCTTATGATTAACAACCTTACGAGGGTTTTGAACCCTCGTAAGGTTGTTAATCATAAGATTGTTGGTTGAAATTGGAGTCTCGATATAGCACTGATACATAAAATTAAATTAACTCTAAATTATACTGCCGCTTAATTCGTTGGTTTGGTCATTCGCTCTTTAAATTTGTAATTTTATTATAAACCATGAGAGATTTTAACGTCTTACGAGGCTATGATAAAATTTTTCAAATCAACCTAAACCACCATAAATGATAGACGCCTATATATTCGACGCCCTCAGAACGCCGCGCGGCAAAGGCAAATCCACGGGTGCACTCCATCAAGTGCGGGCTATCGAGCTATTGACAACTGTGCTTAAAGAAATGCAATGCCGCCATAATTTGGATACGGCACAGGTGGATGATGGCATATTTGGCTGCGTCACGCCTGTAGAAGATCAAGGGGGAAATATTGCTAAGGCGGCACTACTTTTTGCAGATTGGGACAACAGTGTGGGCGGTATGCAAATCAACCGTTTTTGCTGCTCGGGATTGGATGCGGTGAATTTGGCGGCGATGAAAATTCGGTCGGGTTTGGAGGATATAATTGTAGCGGGCGGTGTGGAAAGCATGAGCCGTGTGCCGATGGGGCATGATGACGGACCTATTCTGTATGACCCCGATGTAGTGGGGAAGATTAATTATATTCCGCAAGGCGTGGCAGCAGATTTAATTGCTACGATTGAAGGTTTTAGCCGCGAACAAGTGGATGCTTATGCGCTGCAATCTCAAAATAGAGCTGCCTCAGCTCAACGCAATGGGTATTTTTCGAAATCCATTGTTGAAATAAAAGACAGAACGGGTTTGACCATTTTGAACCATGATGAACACGTGCGACCCGATGTGACATTTGAGGCTTTGAGCCAATTGACGCCTTCATTTTTTGATTTGGGCGAAAGTGGTTTTGATGCGATGGCTATGAAAAAATACCCCTCAGTAGAAAAGGTCAATCACGTGCATACGGCGGGCAATTCTTCGGGTATCGTAGATGGAGCAGCAGCGGTTTTGGTCGGTACACTTGAAAAAGGTGTGGCTTTGGGTTTGACGCCTCGGGCGCGGGTGTTAGCAACCTCAGCCGTGAGTACAGAGCCGACAATTATGCTGACAGGGCATGTGGCGGCTGCTAAAAAAGCCTTGATGAAAGCTGGCTTGAGTATCAAAGACATTGATTTATGGGAGGTGAATGAGGCTTTTGCGGCGGTTGTACTCAAATTTCAGAAAGATATGGGCGTTGATGATAGCATTATCAATGTGAATGGCGGGGCTATTGCGCTCGGTCATCCGCTCGGGGCTACGGGTGCTATGATGCTCGGGACGGTGTTGGATGAACTTGAACGGCGCAATTTGAAACGTGCTTTGATTACCCTTTGCGGTGGTGCAGGTATGGGTGTAGCGACGATTATTGAAAGAGTTTAAAATTTTGAGTAATAAATTTTTATAATTTAAACTCCTCAGTATTTGGCATAAAAAAGGCTATTTTTTTATCGGGAATGATAAAAAATAGCCTTTTTTTATGCCAGATACTGAGGGGGTATATTTTGTTGAGAATTAATTTAGCAGAATGATTTGTACGCCATTGATGTAATTTTATATTTAAGATAATAGGTTAATATGTTTTGCACGGTATTTGCAATTAGAATTATTACTATATAATATGTACTGTGAAAAGGGTGCAAAAAATTGTATTAATCAAATGCGGAAATTGAATATTTGAATGATAGGACGGTTGTTAATAATGGGGTATGTCATTTTATGGATGGGTTGTCACCGTAAAATGGCTATGAATGGGACTGATTCAGACCAAATGGACGTTGTTGCGAATAAAATAGATACAACGGTGAATGCGGCAGATGATTTCTACAATTGGGCTAATGCAGGCTGGTTTAAGGCATTTCCTATGCCTCCTACCGAAAGCAAATGGGGCATGGAAACGATGGTCAATGAAGACATTTTTCAAAATACGATCACCGTTTGTCGAAATTCGTCGGTGAGTGAAAATATTTTAGGCAGTGTAGAACAAAAAATTGGTGATTTATGGGCAACTGGCATTGATACTTTAACGACAGAGTTGCAGGGCTTGACTGCCATTGAGCCTATGCTTGACCGCATTTCGAGCATTAATAATTTTCAAAGTTTTTTTGCAGTAACTGGTCAGATTCAGGCATATAGTATCAACCCATTGTTTTGTCTTTATGTGTATCAAGATAAAATGTGCAGTGATAAGTATGCTTTGTATTTGAGTCAAGGCGGTTTGGGTTTGTTTGAGCGGGATTATTATTTGAACAATGATGATATGAACCGTAAAATTCGGAATGCGTATTTCAATTATTTAACAATCACTTTTACCAATCTGGGCGAATCCCAAAGAACAGCATTCCTTCATGCGAGTTGTGTTTTGAAAATAGAAACTTTTTTAGCTCAAAAACATATCAGCTTAGATGAAGTGCGAGGACCTTACGAAAGCTACAATAAATTGTCGGTTCGAGATTTAGAAAAAATGACCCCCTCAGTATCATGGCGTGTTTTGTTCGATAATATGAAAAATCCTGCTGATTCGGTAGTAGTTGAGCAATTGGATTTTGTAAAGCATTTAGATGAAGGTTTTAAGCAATTTGCTTTAGAAGATTGGAAATGTTACTTGAGATTTTGGTATATCAACTCTATTTCAGCCTATTTACCGTCTCGATTCAATACAGCACAATTCGATTTTTATGGTAGAGTGGTTGATGGGCGTCAGCAAAAGAAACCGCGTTGGAAATTTCTTTTAGAGAACGAAGAACGGTATTTGGGTGATGGTTTGGGAAGGCTTTTTGTAAAAGATTTTTTTTCGGAAAAATCTAAAAAGAGATACTCAGATATGGTTGAAAGTGTGAGAGCTGCTTTTATGGAGGATATAAAAGAATTGGATTGGATGAGTCCGGCGACTAAAGAACATGCCTTGAAAAAACTGAAAGGCATGAAAAAGAAAATCGGCTATCCAAGTCATTGGAAGGACTTTGCTGATATGAAAATAGATAGGACAAGTTATGTGAAGAATATATTGAATGCTAATCAGTGGTGGTTTAAACGGGATATGTCGAAACTGAAGAAACCTGTTGACCGCAACGATTGGAACATGACACCTCAAGAGTACAATGCTTATTACAGCCCAGCGAATAATGAAATTGTGATTCCAGCGGCTGTTTTGACTATTCCGGGGTTTGAAGATGATCAAATCGATGATGCCGTAGCATACGGATATGTAGCGAGTGCTACTATCGGGCACGAAATGACGCATGGTTTTGATATGGAGGGCAAGGAATACGATATGAACGGCAATTTGCGAAAATGGTGGTGTGTCCAAGATTCAATTAATTATGTGAAACGAGCCATGCCGTTGATTGCTCAATACAATAGTTATGTAGCAGTTGACACGCTTCATTGTAGGGGCGAATCGACTTGGAATGAAAATATTGCTGATTTAGGCGGTGTTACAATTGCGTTACGGGCTTTTAAAAAGACTGAGCAATATAAACAAGGAAAAAAAATAGCCGGTTATACGCCTTTGCAACGGTTTTTTATGGGTTATGCTTTGGGTTGGATGACTGTTTTTACAAAAGAAAGACTTATTAGAAAAGTCTTGTCCGACGATCATGCACCTCCAAAATGGCGTGTGAATGGTGTGCTATCCAATATTCCTGAATTTTATGAAGCATTTAATGTTAAACCCAATAATAAAATGTGGATTCCGCCCGCAAAAAGGGTGAAAATATGGTAAACACATTTTAAAGATTTTATGCCGAAGGCATCCTTTCTCCCTTCCGAAGGAATCCCTTCGGGAAAAGGCATTTCTTCGGAAGGGAGATTTTTTTTTGGACTTTTAGATTTTAAACCAAACATGAGAAAACTACTGATAACAATTTTAACTTTTTGTTGCATAAGCTCTCAGCTTATCGCGCAAAAAATAGTTGAAGGACGCGTTTATGATGCTGAAACCAATAAACCCCTCAGTGGTGTTTTGATTTTCGCTAAAAATACTGTTAAAAGTGCCTCAACTGATCCATCGGGCAACTACCAAATCATTATTCCTGAAAAAGCAAATATTTTAATTTTCAACTTTCGAGGCTATGCTCGACAGGAGGTAAGCATCAAAGATATCAACCATGTAGAGGTTGGTTTACGCAGTTTTTCATCGCGTGAGACTGAAAATATTGTCGTTATTGGCTCTCGCGACCAAACCCGTACGAAGGGCGACAGTTACGTCGCGGTGGATATTATTCCTGTAAAAGATGTGATGAATCAAACGGGGTATGTAGAACTGACTCAAATTTTGCATTATTTTGCTCCTTCTTTTAATGCCAATAAACAATCCGGATGTGACCTTGCTGACCATGTAGAGCCTGTATCACTGAGGGGTCTGGGACCAGATCAAATTTTATTTTTACTCAATGGCAAACGCTATATTACATCAGCTATAATTAACGTCTTTGGTACACGTGGACGGGGCAATGTCAATACGGATTTGAATGCCATTCCAGCATCAGCCATTGAACGGATAGAGGTCTTGCGTGATGGGGCAGCCGCTCAATATGGCTCAGATGCGGTGGCAGGTGTAGTCAATATTGTTTTAAAATCAGAGAAATCAGGCACGTCTGGTTCTGCCAGTTATGGCGTCAATAATACCGGCTGGGGTGCGAGTTTGAATTATAAAGATAATGGTAAAATCATCCCTCGTACTGTCGATGGCGGTACAGTGAATGCGAATGTGACCCAAAGTTTTAAAATGGGCAAAGGCAATATGACTTTAACAGGGGATTATTTTTCAAGAGCCTTTACATATCGCCCGAATAATGACTCAGTTTTTCCTGGTTTAAACTACCGTCAAAAATTTGGAGATGCCCAACAAAAGAGCAAAAGTTTGTATTTTAGTGGTAAATTGCCGATTGGAAAAAATGAAATCTATACCTTCGGCGGCTATCAAACTCGTCAAACCAACTCATATATTTGGACGATTCCGTCCGACGATTCGAGCAGAAACGTGTATGAAATTTATCCTGATGGATACAACCCACATCTTTTAACGGATATTGATAATTTATCCCTTGTGATAGGTGATAAAACTAAAATTGGGGCATGGAATGTTGATTTTAGCGGTAGTTATGGCACCAATCATGTTTCAATTAACACAAGTAATACCCTCAACCCTTCTTTGTTGTCCAAATCTCGGACAACATTTTATAATGGCGGCTATCATGTTGGACAATATTCAGCGAATGCGGATATTAATCGTAAATATGCTAAAATATTGAATGGTTTAAACTTGGCATTTGGAGGTGAGTATCGTCGCTCAAATTATAAAATTATTGCAGGGGAAGATGCTTCTTGGAAAAATTATATGCCTAAACCCTTGATTTTATTGCAACCAAATGGCTCTTACGATACGATAAAAAAAGTGGGTACTTCTCAAGGCTTTCCAGGGGTCAGCACAAAAGATGCTTTGAATGAATATCGAACCAATATTGGATTTTATGCGGATGCAGAGTTGGATATTTCACCCCAATTACTAACAGCAGGTGCTGTTAGGTATGAAAATTACTCAGATTTTGGGCGTGCTTTAGGTGGTAAATTGGCTATTCGATACAAGCCGACCCCTCAGTATTCGATGCGTTTTTCTGCTCAAACGGGGTTTAGAGCCCCTTCTTTAGGGCAAATTCATTTTCAATCCACTATTAATGATGTAGATGATTTGGGTGCCAATTATGAAAGAATCGTTGCTAACAGCAAAAGTGAATTGACAAAAAAAATCGGTATTCCCAATTTAACTGTTGAAAAATCAATCAATTTAGGTCTTGGATTCAACTATAATCCCAATCAAATGTGGTCATTTTCAGCAGATGGCTATTATATTGGTGTGAATAATCGGATAATTTTGACTGGATATTTTGGTGAAGACGATGAGAAAATTGGAGAAGATTTGAAAAAACTCAATGTTCGGTATGCTCAGTTTTACATCAATGCTTTGAATACTGAAACAAAAGGCGTTGACCTATCGGCAACATTTAAAACCAACATTAAAAATAGCAAGCTTCATATGTCTTTCGTTGGTAATTTTAATAAAATGACAACGCCTGTTATTAAAACAACTGACAATTTTAAAGGTAAAGAGGCTCAACTCATTAGCCACCGCGAGTTACAATTCATTATTTCAGCCGCCCCTGCTTCAAAATTTCACTATAATTTAAACTACATTTTTAAAAAATCGAATTTCAATCTCAATTTTACTTATTTTTCAAAGATAGAAATTGTTCCCCTTTCCGAAGTACCAACTTTCGATAACACTTACTCACCGCGCTTAGTGACGGATGTGAGCTATGGTTTAAAACTCAATAAAAAATGTTCACTCATGATAGGAGTGAACAATCTTTTTGACGTCTATCCATCCATCCAAAGTACAGATATTACAGATTCGGGTGGTCAATGGGAAGGCGTTCAAAATGGGAATGCTGGAGCGTTTTTCTTTTCCCGTTTTTCTTTTTCTTTTTAAATTAGAGAAAAATACTCAATTATACTGAGGGGGTATTGTATTAATAAAGAAAATCGAATAAAATAAACCCCATTGGGTAAATCATTCGTTTTTACCTGCACTTGATAATGTCCTTTGTTTTTTGATTCCGTTTGAATATTTTTAATTACCCGCCCATTGATGTCTATTAAACTCATATTGACATTCTCAAAATCTTGAGTCACTTCGTAATTAATATTCACTGACTCGTTGAAAGGATTAGGTGTAACAAGCAATACATCTTTTATTCTGTTGATAGGCGTATTACTGTCATTGTCTGAAATAGCATTACCGCCTCCATTACCTGACCCAGTACAACAGGGAAATGTAGAGGGTGCTGCTACAAAAGCCGTTCCTTGCCGGGTGCAAATCAAAACTTCGGACAAAATATGTAATTTAGCGAGAACAAAAAAAAGCGTTATGACAAAAGAAGAATATCTATCTCTTGCTTCGGAGAAATATGAAGCCCTACAGACTTTAAATACAAATTTAAACTTCTATGATTACGAGAAGACGTTTGATGAATTGTGGACAGAATTAGGACGGGCAGTCTTAGAGCGCAATATAGGGAAAATACCGAACGATCATCGAAAAAAAACAATATCCGAAGCCGGTATGGTAAAATCGAAGTAGGGAAGATTCATGGGTTTAGTCAGCCCGTATTAGGAAGCCGCACAAGCCCGTATTTACAAGAGAAATTAGTTCTATTGGGTTGTCAAAATGTATTCAATAGTGTACCTAAAGTTGTAGAGTCCATATTAGGTATACCCGTCAATGAGAGCCAAGTCTATCGTATTTGTCAAGCGGTGAGTAACCAAATAGATGATGAGGAATTGGATAGTCCTTCGGAGGGCTTAGAAGCCATCGAAAATGAGCGTGAAGAATGTGTGTATGGGATGGTTGACGGCTCAATGTTGCCGACGGATGAAGGCTGGCAAGAATGTAAGGTAGGTCGGGTATTTAAAGCAGAAATGATAGAAAATAGTGAGCCTTACAAGTGGGAAATGGGTCAATCAGATTATGTGAGATTATGTGGCATGTCGAGGTCATTATAGTTTATTTACTGAGAAATTTGAACGCTTATTACCACCACAAAGTCCGTGTATAAGGTATTCATTACAGATGGTGCGGTATGGATAGGTAATTGGATAAGCCATATGAAAAGAGTACGCAAATATTGGATTTGTTTCACGTTACAGAAAAATTGGCAGTGGCTTCAAAGACGACAGATAATGCGAACGAATGGCTTGAAAAGCAAAAAAATAGACTGCTAAAAGGCAAACGAAAAAAGGTATATAAAGCCATCGAAAAATTACCATTTTTTGAAGACGAAGCGAAGTGTAAATTGCTGAATTATCTCAAAAATAATGCCTATCGAATGAAATATGATGAATATAGACAAAGAGGGCTGATGATTTCAAGCGGCCCAATTGAATCTGCTCATCGAACTGTTTTACAAGTACGGATGAAATTAAGTGGGCAATATTGGTCAGAGGCGGGATGCGATAAAATGATTAAATTGAGAGTCGCTTATCGAAGTGAAAAATTTCATATTATTACGAACATATTAAA
>JAYUUR010000483.1:0-8830 GCA_043754475.1 Saprospiraceae bacterium
GTGCCATCTCCAAAATCCCAGTTGATATTATAAGTAGTATCAAGCGGAAAAGAACTATTCTTTAAAAATATATTAGCAGGTGCACATCCTAAAAAGCTACTGGGTTCTACAATAATAATAGCAGGTGCAGGTTGCCAAGCAATCGGTTTGGTAGTTTTACCAATACAACCAAACTGATCTATAGCTGAAAATGTCACGTTGCGAACCCCCGGACTTTGATATTGATGTGATAAAGTCGTTGTCCCATAATCATAATTGCCATCGCCATAATTCCACTTGATTTCTCTGAGTGGATAGGCAGATGAATAAGTACCTGTAAAATCAATTGGTCCTGGTACGCAAACATCGTATTTGGTCTTGAAGTCTGTCGTCACTGTTCCACCCACTTGAACTGTTACGATAGCAGAATCGCTGCATTGCGAGCCTTCGTTCAACATCAATCTACCTTTATAAACGCCCGTATCTCTGAATAAAATCGATGGATTCCAATCAGAATACCGTTTAACGCCTTCTTTTAGATTAAATTCCCAATAAAAACTCTTAATCTGATTTCTTTCGTAACTCTTATTATTAATATCCAAATTGACATTTTGACAGCCAAATAAAAAAAACTGCTTTCCAAAAACCGAGTCCGCTGAAATCAAAGCATCCACTGTTTTTTGACAATTGACGACATTGAATTGAAAATCTCTAAACATCCGACTCAGCAGTTTGCCCCCTCGATATTCTTCTACACAGACTGTTACGACAAATTGATCAAGTGTATTGGGTGTACCATATATTAAGCCCGTATTAGGATTAATCGTTACTAATGGTAAACCGCCCATCGGATTTGTTTCGGTATAATCGGGTTGAATATAGGCAATAGGAAAATACGGCGGTGGCGGCGGCAACATGGCACCTTGCTGTCCACCTCTTGAAGGAGACGAGTATGCCGTACAAAAGCGATAAACCAATTGATCTTTTTCAGCATCTTCTGCCGAATGATCATATTTTAAAGGCTCTCCATTGCAAATAAAAATGGGTGGTATTGAGCTGAAATAAGGGCTGCTGTTATTAAGACGTTGCGCTTCTGGTGTTATTTCTATACTATAGGTTGAACCTGCATTGCTCGGATTGTAAATGTTTTTAATAGTCATATTGCGACAACACTTCTGATAGGAAATAATATAGCTAAATGTTGTATCAAATAAAGTGGCATCCCATTCATAAATGGCTTCTTCGACTTTAATATTATTAGGCGGAATCAGGCAAGGAATATCATTTGGAATAACTATTCGTCGGATTTGAATGGGCGGTGTAATGGCTTGCCCATTGCCAGCATCTCCAAACAAGACATACCCTCTATCTGTTTCTAAATAAATACCGATAAAAGCAGGGTTGTCAAAATCCGCATTGGGGCGGGCATTGATGACGTCCTTATACATTTTCATCGTAAAATGATATTGAATTTTGTTGCCTTGTCTTTTGACAAATTTATAGGAAATTTCGCCACCAACAATATGACTACCCCTCAGTATAGAAGGCATCAAGAAAAGAAAACAAAACAAAAAAGTTGTGTAAATGTATTTGTTCATCATAACTATTCCCTAATTTTAATAGCGCGAAATAGATATTTCGCAGATAGTTTATTCAATGTTTCGAAACTTGCGTTTCGATTTGCTTTTATATGGGAAAATGCTTGGTTAACAATATTTAAATGTATCAAATTTACTCATTTAGTTTTAAAAATGAGATTTTTTTTTACGCATACCACACAATATACTACAATCCAAATGAGGAAAGAGTTGCTTAATATACGATAATTTTAAGAAAAAAGATTAGGCGATAAGGGTAATATATAGCTCTTTACTGAGGGGGTGAGATGATAGGTAACGGAGGGATTATAATACAAAAACGAAATGCTTGATTGGAATTCATTTAAACAAAAAGCCACCTCGCAAATCACGAAGTGGCTTTTATGTTTCCTTTAAAATTTATAACAGGGATTACTGCTGTTTTTCTTGATCTTTTTTCTTCTTATCAATGATTGCTCCAGCCCCTGCACCCGCTGCACCACCGATAACGCCACCCAATATACCACCTTTAACTTTATCTTTTGAAATGATGGCTCCTGTTACAACCCCTGCACTTACGCCGATAATAGCGCCCTTAGTAGTATTGTTCATCTTTTTTTTCTTAGATTTTGAAACACCTTTTGTTTGCTGAGTTGATGAAGTTTCTTGCGTATAGGAAGGTTCTTCAACTGTAGCAGGTCTTGGCACAACAGTTCTTACCGAAACTCTTTCTAACGAATCAATCGTCTTTTTTTGTTGAGCCAATGTATTGGCTTGATTGATTGAATCTGTTACGGCTTGTTTGATAAGAGCCAACTTTGCAGCTTCCTTATTAGCATTCGGCTTACATGAAGCAACGATGGCTAAAATACTGAATAAAAAGATTACTTTTTTCATAGGATACTATATTTTGATTTTAAAATGCCTTAAAGCCTTGAATTATTGTTCAATGGCTTTGATAAGCTTGAATAAAGTTTTTCAATATTGCATTAAGCAATACCTCTATTAGGTAAAAAACCATACCACACCTTTTTATATACTTAAAAGTGCAATTAGAGTTAAAAGGGGGGAAATAATTCCCCGAACTCGGGCAATTGTTGATTTTTCACCTCATTGTATCCGACATACGTTGCTTGGCAATATTTCTGTAATATTAAATTTGAAAAATCTTATGCAGGCTAAACTTCGTAAATAAACTAACTGAGCCTTCATACTATTTTAAAACATTTACTCTATCACTATGACAATTTGCAAAATGAATGTAAACTTAAAACTTAATGTATTTATATTTTTTGTCTTCAACTTATTTATTCCCATTTCCCAAGCTCAAATAAAAGTTTCTTTAGACAATCCTAAACATAGATTTGCCGTGGGTGAAACTATCAACTTTAAGGTTTCTTCAAATAACAGTGGCGAAGGCACTTATGAGGCTTATTATAATCCGCGCCCCAATAAATCTGCGGAATCGATGATTCAAAAAGGTACTTTCAATGCTTCTGTAGGGTCAGATGGATTGATTAGTTTAGCTTTGAATCAGCCTGGTCTTGCCTTTATGCGTGTGACTCAAAATGGAGCGAGTGCAACCGTGCCGTTCACAGTTGCTCCCCTCAGTATTCAACCAATAATGCCTGAACCTACTGATTTTGACGCGTTTTGGCAGCAACAAAAACAGTTGCTGGCGGCTGTTCCTATGAATCCGCAACTCAACCAAATCAATAGTTTACCTAATGGTTCAAAAGTCTATATTTTAGAATTAGGCAGTATTGACAATCGAAAAGTTTATGGCTACTTAGCTGTTCCGGCAGGCGGGGGCTCTTTTCCTGCAATTTTAACTTTTCCACCTTATGGCAACTCTGCTTTCAGTCCTGACCCATTAGTCGTAACAGACTTTTCAGAAAAAGGCAAAGCTATTTCTCTGTATTTATCGGTTCATAATGCATCGCCTAATAATGTCGATAATAATGCTTATCGACCCGATGACCTCACCCGAAGAGATGGTTTTTATAATCGCTTAATGATTCTCGCAGGCTTAAGGGCGATTGATTATCTGACTTCAAGAGAGGATTTCAATGGTAGTTTAGGCGTTACGGGCAATAGTCAAGGGGGCAGTTTAGCGCTTCAAGTGGCGGGATTAGATAAAAGAGTAACGGCGCTAATGTCTCTCAGCCCTGCCTATTGCGAGCAAGATGGCGAACGCTTCAATCGTGCGAGTGGCTTCCCTTATTATCTTCAAGCGGCAATCGGATTGGGTGTAGATACCAATTTAGTGATTAAAAATATGCAGTATTATGATGCCTCTTATTTTATTAAAAGGTTTAAAGGCAATTTGATGCTTCTTTTAGCATATAAAGATGAGGTGACACCCGCAGCTACGCAATTTGCCGCTTATAATCAGCATTGCGGGCAATCTACCTTGTTGCACATGAGAGAATTTGGGCATAATAACCCTTGGGAAGAGTATTATTTAGGGCAATATGCTTATTTCAGTCAACATCTTAAAGGGTTTCAAAATAATACTACTTTTAAAAAACAATTTACCATCAACGCTGGAGATGATTTGGAAATTAACACAAATTCAACACAATTAGATGGTAAAATTGTTGTAGATGAGTCACTTAATAATGTATCGAATGTCAAATGGTCTAAAATTGAAGGTCCGGGCGAAGCCAATTTTAGCAGCAATGGGTCGTTGAAAACGTCCGTTACTTTTAGTCAAGCAGGAACGTATTTACTTCGTTTAACGGCTGACCATGACTATAAAATTACGGATTCAAATGTAGCTATGTATTATACGCTTTCAGATTATATCACTATTAAAGTAGGGCAAGTCAATAATCCTTGTAATGCAGATGCTGAAAAGCCTGTTTTCACATATTGTCCCAATAATATAACGCTGACGACTGCTGACAACTCAGCCGTTGCTACATGGCGATTGCCAACAGCTAAAGACAATTGTAGCACCCCCTCAGTATCCAGCCGTTTTTCATCGGGTCAATCCTTCGCTGTAGGTACAACAACAGTTATTTACACAGCCGTAGATTCCAAAGGCAATCAAGCAACGTGTCAATTCAACGTGACAGTAAAAAAAAATGAAACTTCTGCCGCCGATTTATCTGCGAGAATATCAAGCAATAAAACCGATTATACATCATATTCAGATATAATTTTTCGAATAGTACTAAAAAACCACGGGGCTTTACCGGTTTCAAATACAAAAGTACAATTCAAATTTCCTGAATACATGATTAAGGGTGGTGCTGAAACTGTAACAGGGCGAGTGACAGGTGGTTGGCATGAGTGGTGTAATGATGGATCACATTGTTTTGTATGGGATGTGAATAATCTCTTGGGACTTGATTCTGCTATGTTGACTCTACCAATTTACATTTTAAAGGCGAGCGAAACTATTGAATTAACCGCTAATATATTATCCTCTACCACCGCTGATAACAATAAAAATAATAACCAAGCTACAATCAAAATTTTGCCAAATGGAAAAGATAATACTTTAAATCCCAATAAAGATTCAAGCATTTTAGATGGTACTTTGACATTATTACCAACAATAGTAGATGACTATTTTCATGTTGATGTAAATAGCACTGTGAATGATAATATTGAGTTTAATATATTTAATTCTGTCGGCATCATTGTATTTTCTGAATGGCGAAAAGTAGTGAAGGGGCAAAATCTTTTAAGCTTTGAATCCTATAATTTGCCTCGAGATGCTTATTTCATGATTGCAAAATCTCAGTTAAAACGTTACAAAGTGCTTCGATTTATGAAATTTTGAATTGAGCAAGTAGTAGTAAAACATACCTTAAAGCAGATTCCAATGGGTTTTTTATACCTTTGCAAAAAAGATATAAATATTTATCAAACCTAATTTAGATGTCTGTTCAGTCCACCATACAATCCAATCATTTTATCCCTTTTCAAGCATCTATTGAAGGATATGCTTTGCCCGAGCTTTTCACTTTTCCTTTTTGCTACGAACCGCACCCCCTCAGTATTTTAGCAGCTAAAGAGTTGCAAGACTATATTCAAACCCAAAGTGACTGGCAACATAATTTTGGATTAGAGGGTGATAAAAATGGTATCGGTAAAATGTTTGGGGTTTTGGTGGTTCAAAATAAAGAAAATGAACTGGGTTATTTAGCCGCATTTTCAGGCAAATTGGCGGGTGGTAATCACCACAAGCGTTTTGTACCACCCGTTTTTGATATTTTAGAAGAAGAGGGCTTTTTTAGATTGGAAGAACAAAATATCAATACAATCAATCGCGCAATCGAAAAATTAGAAAATGCTGAGGCTTTCATTCAACTCAAAACGCAATTACTTCAAGCGCAGGAACAAGCTAACGAAGAATCTACTCAACTCAAACAGCAACTGAAAGAAGCCAAAGCTGCCCGCGATATACGCCGTCAAGCCGCTCAAGCAAGCCTTTCGCCTTCAGATTTTGAAGAATTAAAAGTAATTTTAAACAATGAAAGTGTCTATTTGTATTTTCAACTCAAGGATTTATCTAAAATATGGAAATGGCGGCTTTCTGAAATTCAACTCCAGTTAGATGTCTATCAGGCTGAAATCAATGCCTTGAAAGCAGAGCGAAAAAATAAGTCAGCCCTTTTGCAACAACAACTTTTTGATAATTATACGTTTCTCAATAAATATGGCGAGACAAAGAGTTTGTGCGATATTTTTCCACTATCGGAAAATGTAGTTCCGCCTGCAGGTGCGGGCGAATGTGCCGCGCCCAAACTGCTGCAATATGCGTTTTTGCATCAATTGAAGCCCATTACATTGGCGGAATTTTGGTGGGGACGATCGCCTAATTCTGAAATTAGGAAACATGCACATTTCTATTCAGCATGTATGAGCAAATGCGAACCCATACTCGCGCACATGCTCAAAGGCATCAAAATGGATACTAATCCTATGTCCATTAATACAGCTTTGGGTCAAGACTTTGAAACGATTTATGAAGATGATTATTTATTAGTGATCAATAAACCTGTTGATTTTCTTTCAGTGCCCGGTAAAAAAGTAGAGGATTCTATTTATAGTCGGATTAAAGATAAATATCCTGAATGCACTGGTTCTTTGATTGTACATCGCCTTGATATGTCTACATCGGGTTTGATGCTGATTGCTAAAACAAAAGAAGTGCATCAACACCTACAAAGTCAATTTATTAAACGAAAAATTAAGAAACGCTATACTGCCCTCTTGGATGGCATTGTACTACAAGATGAAGGGCTAATTGATTTGCCCCTGCGAGTAGATTTAGACGATAGACCCCGTCAACTCGTGTGTTACGAACATGGTAAACCCGCCCAAACCCTCTGGAAAGTTGTTGAAAGATTGAACAATCAAACAAAAATTCATTTTTTTCCCATCACTGGTCGGACGCACCAGCTACGTGTACATGCCTCACATCCGTTGGGTCTGAACATACCGATTATCGGCGATGATTTGTATGGAAAAAGGGCTGATAGACTTTATCTACATGCTGAAAGTTTAGAATTTATGCATCCTCATAGCTTTGAAATGATGATTATAGAAGCTGAGGCTGGTTTTTAATTAGAAGTTTTTAATTAGGATTTAGGAATTAGGAGTTTTATTAGGAAAGAAAAGTTCAATTCAAATCAATAAGTGTTAAATTTCTTTAAAATACTGCTGTTATTTCTAAAATAATGTACAGGCATTAGACCCCCTCAGTATCTTCATCTTTTTTCTTGAAATACCTTGATTAGGGCATTCCTTTCATTTATTTTTTTTAGCTCTTTATAATGACACAATTAATTTATGTTTGCATCGGCACTTTGCTAACAGTACAAGGTTTCGCTCAAGATTCGACTTATTCGCCAATAGGGCATTGCCACAATGATTATCGGCTCAATTTCCCTTTCACTACCGCTTTTGAAGCCGGCATGGGTTCTATCGAAGTGGATATTTATCTTATCAAGGATAAATTGTACGTGGCGCATTCACCTTTTCAGATTAAAGGCAAACGGACATTGAATCGGCTGTATTTAGAACCGATTGTTGAATTGGTCAAGCAGGGCAAGGCTCATCCAATTCAGTTATTGATAGATGTGAAATATCGCCCTAAAGCAACTTTGCTTAAAATCATAGAACAATTGGAGAAATATCCAACTGTTTTCAATGAAAATAGCCCGATTACGATTATTATCAGTGGCAGAAGACCGCCCAAAGAGGATTGGGACAGCTATCCACCTTATATTTTTTTCGATGGCAGGCCTTTTGAAATCTATACCGAAGCCCAACAAAAACGCATCGGTATGATTAGCTATAATTTTAAACACTATAAACCAGATTGGTCAAAGAATAAAATCAAAGATGTATCACCTCTCAAAAAAATGGTGGATTTATGCCACGCCAAAGGAGAAAGAATCCGCTTTTGGAATGCGCCAGATAACAAAACCGTGTGGCAAAGATTAGTCGAATTGGGCGTGGATATTATCAACACCGATAATCCAGTGAAGCTGAATTTGTTTTTTCAGAAGGTGGATGCGGCGGTGACTGAATAGGTTTTCTTATTTCATACCTTTACCCCATCTTGTTATTACAACATTCAAGCATCATAAAAAATTATGAAACCAACTTTAAAACTAACGCTCTTTATCGCATTTATCTCTTTTTGCACACCACAAAAGCATTCGCTATTGCTGAACGGGATACTGTTCCGACGGTTCAGAAGAAAAAACTTACACCTGAAGAGTCTATGAAAAGTAATCGCACTTCAGCATTATTCATGGCTTTAGTCTTTCTTGTTCCAACGACTTTATTGGCTTCAACTTTCAATGGCTTTAAAAAGGCAATAGTTCTTTCACTTGTAAAAGGAGCGGCGGCGGCTTCATTGGGTCTTGTGTTGATTTGTCTTGTATCTTTTTTTGTGTATTTAAGGAAACTCAAAAAGAAAGATTATACAACGAAAAGATATAAATTTTTTATCAGGCCTTCTGTTTAGTGCTATGGGGTTTTCATTTTTGTTCAATAAAAAATATAATACTTAATTGTCTATCACAATTTTTACACTGTGGGGTATAATAAAGTTTTCCATTGATGACAATAATTATAAGAACAAATAACAAAAGGAAAACTTGAAGGAGGCGTTTAATGATAAGCATAGGGTTTGTTTTTGATATAAACTAACATTGTAAAGATTGAAATAAAATTACCTCAAATATCTAATGAGTCCAGCGGACTCTCACGTTTATTTTTTTCTACAAACGTATGAGTCCGCTGGA
>JAYUUR010000484.1:0-2960 GCA_043754475.1 Saprospiraceae bacterium
GCTATTACAACTGAAAATAATATCAAACGCTACCGCGAGCAGTTGGATAATATCGGCTTTTCGTTCGATTGGAGCAGAGAAGTACGGACGTCTGAACCCGATTATTACAAGTGGACGCAGTGGATTTTTATGCAACTTTTCAATCATTATTATGATAAAAAAGCGGATAAAGCATTGACAATCAATAGTTTAATAGAGACTTTCAAAAAAGAAGGCAATGCTACAACACAAGCGGTATGTGATGAAGACACCCCCTCAGTATCAGCCGATGTTTGGAACAATTGGAGTGAAAAAGAGCAGCAATTATTTCTTTTAAAATACCGTTTGACTTTTCCCGAAGAGAGCTTTGTAAATTGGTGTCCGCAGTTGGGGACGGTGCTTTCAAACGATGAAGTGAAGGAAGGTGTGAGTGAGCGCGGCGGCTATCCAGTCGAACGAAAATTGATGAAGCAATGGTCAATGCGTATTACAGCTTATGCTGACCGTTTGATTGACGGTTTAAACACGATTGATTGGTCAGATTCTTTGAAAGAACAGCAACGCAATTGGATTGGTCGTTCGCAAGGGGCAAGTGTAAAATTTCCATTGGCTCCCCCTGCCCCCAAAGGGGGAGATGCGAACGGGACTCAAGTTCCCCCTTTGGGGGCGGAGGGGGCTATTGAAGTATTCACGACTCGCGTAGATACTATATATGGTGTCACTTTTATGGTTTTAGCACCAGAGCATGAATTTGTAGCGAATTTGACGACTAAAGAACAAAAAGCCGACATCGAAAACTATCAAAAATGGGCAGCTTCGCGCTCGGATGTTGACCGCATGGCAGAGGCTAAAAAGGTTTCAGGTGCTTTCACAGGTGCTTATTGTATCAATCCATTCAATAGTGAAAAAGTGCCGATTTATATTGCCGATTATGTATTAGCCGGTTACGGTACCGGGGCAATAATGGGTGTGCCGAGCGGTGATCAACGAGATTGGAATTTTGCTAAGTATTTTAATTTGCTCATTGTTCCAATTTTAGATGCTCAAAAAGACATTGAAACAGCGGCTGATAATACAAAAGAAGGTCATTATATCAATTCGGGCATCATCAACGGTATGGAATATAAGGAGGCAACGACAACGTTGATTGCTTGGCTTGAAGAGCGGGGTTTGGGAAAAGGTAAAATTCAGTACCGCATTCGCAACGCTGTTTTCAGCCGTCAACGCTATTGGGGTGAGCCTGTGCCGGCGTATTGGAAAGATGGTGTGCCATATTTGATTGATGAAAGTGAATTGCCTTTGGTTTTACCTAAAATCGATAAATATTTACCGACTGAAACAGGCGAACCGCCTCTCGGACGTGCTGAAAATTGGAAATATACCCCCCCCCAGCCCCCCCAAGAGGGAGGAGTACAAGACTCTGCTTATGAGTATGAACTTAGCACTATGCCCGGTTGGGCAGGTTCTTCATGGTATTTTTATCGCTATATGGATGCCAACAACCCCTCAGTATTTGCCTCAAAAGAAGCGGTGGATTATTGGAAACAAGTGGATTTGTACATGGGCGGCACAGAACATGCAGTAGGGCATTTGTTGTATTCTCGTTTTTGGAATTTATTTATGTATGATTTAGATCTTGTACCTGAAAAAGAATATGCTAAGAAGTTGGTGAATCAAGGGATGATTCAAGGGCGGACTTTGTTTTTAACTTTGAAAACAGGGCGTGACTTGCGTGTGCCTGTTGAGTTTGCCGATGAAAAAGACCGCTTGGCTAAAGCCGCTTATTTAGAAATAATCAGTATTGATAATCGCTTTGAAGGTATTGACACTGAGGAGGATATAAATTGGAAAAAAGATGATATGGGCAATGAATTCGTGGTGTTAAGACCTGAAATTGAAAAGATGTCGAAGTCAAAATACAATGTAGTCAACCCCGATGATATTGTAGCCAAATATGGTGCTGATTGCTTCCGCATGTACGAGATGTTTTTAGGTCCATTGGAGGATTCTAAACCCTGGAGTACAACGGGTATTACGGGTGTGCAAGGTTTTTTACGAAAATTATGGTCATTGTTTTATGATTTAAATACCGATAAAAATCTTTTAACAGATGAAGCACCGACACCTGAAGAATTGAAAGTTTTGCATGCTTGTATTAAAAAAGTGAGTGAGGATATTGAGCGTTTTTCATTCAATACTTGCGTGGCGAGTTTTATGATTGCAGTGAATGAATTCAAGTCCATGAAGTGTTCTAAACGCTTGATTTTGAATGAGTTAGTTGTTTTAGTAGTGCCTTTTGCACCCTTTATTGCAGAAGAACTATGGGCAATATTGGGTCATTCAACTTCGGTTTTAGAAGCGCAATATCCAACGCACAATGAAGAGTATTTAATTGAAAATGAAATTCTTTACCCGATTTCTATCAACGGTAAAAAACGCGGCGAATATACTTTCGCTGCCGATGCCAGCCCTGCGGATATTGAAAAAGTGGTGCGGGCAATGGAGGTGATTACGAAATGGTCGGAAGGTAAGGAGATTAAAAAAGTGATTGTGGTGCAGAAAGGGCATAGCCGGATGGTGAATGTGGTTTTGTAAAAATACACCCCTCAGTATTAGCAAACATGCAGAAAGTTTGAAACTTGCTGCATGTTTAATTTTAGAAAAACGTCAATGTATTTTCAATTTTTGAAGCAATTCATCATCCAAATTATCGGCATATACGCCATACGCCTCCGTCAAAACGCCTTTGATTTGCTTGTATTCTGAACTAATGGCATACACAACCATGCTATCCCCCGGGTCGGTCATGCCCTCAAACCGATGGACTTCATCCACTTGAAATTCATTGGCGGCTATCATCAAATCAAGCCTTTTGCAATGCAAAGAGCTATGACTTTTAGACAAATTAAAATCCTCTACATAGCCTCTTTTAATCAAATCGTTGACAGCTTCGGTAACGGTTTCGTAAGATTTCATGGTTA
>JAYUUR010000485.1:0-2957 GCA_043754475.1 Saprospiraceae bacterium
ATGGGCAAAACAAATCACTCCCGAATGTGTAGGGCAGTCATATTTGAAATCGAACATCCTTAGGGAGGATAGCTTATGCTTAATGTCTCGATTATTGGCTATCAACGTTTCTTCATCAATGGCTTTTGGCAAATAATCTTGAAGAAAGGTAGAAAGGTTCAAATCTTCAAGTTTGGCTTCAAAGCAAGGTAAGGCATCGAACGTGAAATTATCCATATTGTCTGTTGAAACAGTTCGTTCAATTCTATCTGATTCTAAATCAGTTAGCAATTCTTTAATGGTGTTCTTATTTATAATCATCAATAATGATTTTCTAAACAATGTTGATTTATTTTTTGTAAAAATACGCTTTTTATTAAAACTAAACACCCCCTCAGTATTTTTGACTGAAAGGGTGTTTTTATTGTAAAAAAATAACAAAATTTAATTCAAACTCACCTCAATCCCCAAAGCCACTTCATCGTTCAACTCCGTTTTATCCACCGCCACAGCATCTGCCAAAACGAGCGAATCGGCTAAGACTTCGCTTTTGATATAGTCGCTGAACTGAGTAACCGCTTCCATGATGGCTACGTGTTTTTCGATGGTGACATTGATGCGGTCGGTGATGTCGAAGTCTTTATCTTTTCTAATATTTTGGATTTTATTGACCAAATCCCGCGCAGTGCCTTCGGCTATCAGAGCATCATTCAAGGTAATATCCAATGCCACCGTCACTTCGCCATCGCTCGCTACTTCCCAACCTGGAATATCCTCAGAAGTGATCAAAAAGTCGTCTATACTGAGGGGGTAGATAGTGCCATTGACATTGAGGTTAAATGCTTTTTCTTTTTCAATAATAGCAATATCTTCTTGCGTCAAAGCTTCGATAGCGGTTTGGGCAAATTTCATATTAGCTCCTAAAATCTTACCCAAAGTCTTGAAATTCGGCTTGATACGCTTTTTCACCACGCCCGATGTATCGGTGATGTATTCAAATTCTTTAACATTGGTTTCTGCCAAAATCAAGTCTTTTACACCTTCAACTTGATGTATAAAATCAGCATTCAAAATAGGCAACATCACTTTTTGCAAAGGTTGACGCACGCGTATTTTCGCCTTTTTACGAAGGCTCAAAATCAAGGACGAAATGCGTTGAGCATAATCCATGCGCTGCTCTAACTCCTTGTCAATCAATGCGTTATCATATTTTGTCAAATCCGTCAAATGTACTGAGGGGTGTCGCAAAGGTGTATTATTTTCAACGGCTTTTGAGCGAATACCATCCGTCAAATTTTTATACAACCAATCTGAAAAGAACGGTGCTATCGGCGATGACAATTGAGCAACGACCATCAAACATTCATACATCGTTTCATAAGCCGCTTTTTTATCAAGCCCCCCTGCTGCCCCCAAAGGGGGAGTCTCGCTCGCAGCACCCCCTTTGGGGGCGGGGGGGGCTGCTTTCCAAAAACGCCTTCTCGATAAGCGCACATACCAGTTTGAAAAATCGTTATCCACAAATTTTTCAATGGCACGGGCGGCTTGTGTGGGTTCATAAGTGGCATAAAAATCCGTCACTTCTGCGACAAGGCTATGCAATTTTGACAGCACCCATTTATCCAATTCGATGCGGTCTGCAATCGGCGTTTGGTTCATTTCATCTTGTTGAAAACCATCTACATTCGCATACATCGCAAAGAAATTGTAGGTATTATACAGTGTTCCAAAGAATTTATTACGCACTTCAGTGATGCCATCCAAGTCAAATTTCAAATTATCCCACGGCTGGGCATTTGAAATCATGTACCAGCGCGTAGCATCCGCACCATATTTAGCAATCGTCTCAAACGGCTCTACAGCATTGCCCTTGCTTTTCGACATTTTTTGACCGTCTTTATCCTGCACCAACCCATTGGACACGACATTTTTAAACGCCACCGAATCATACGCCATCACTGCAATAGCATGAAGTGTATAAAACCAGCCACGTGTTTGGTCAACGCCTTCCGCAATAAAATCAGCAGGGTAACTGACCTCAAACGGCGTTTTAAACGGTTTTTCATCGCCATTTGCCAGTTTTTCAGGGTCTAAACCCCATTGAGCGTAGGGCATTGAACCTGAATCAAACCAAACATCTATCAAATCCAACTCCCGTTTCATAGGGCGACCATCATCCGAAACCAATATAATTTCGTCAATATATGGTCGGTGCATATCTTGCGGCACTGTTTGATTTAAGCCTAAAACAGCGTTCGCTTTATCTATTTCTCTTTGCAATTCAGCGATTGAACCGATACATTTCTCAACAAGTGTGCCTGCCCCCAAAGGGGGTGTGTCAGTAGCTCCCCCTTCGGGGGCGGGGGGGGTAGTTCGCCAGATGGGCAAACCAATACCCCAATAACGGCTACGGCTCAAATTCCAATCCTGCAAATTTTCTAACCATTTGCCAAAACGCCCATCGCCTGTTGAGGCAGGTTTCCAATTGATGGTTTGGTTGAGTTCAAACATTCTATCCTTCGCTTTTGAAGCAGCGATGAACCATGAATCCAATGGATAATACAAAATAGGCTTATCCGTCCGCCAACAATGCGGGTATGAGTGGACATATTTCTGTACGTTGAAAGCTTTGCCTTCCAGTTTTAATTTGACCGCAATGTCAACATTCACATCTATATAATCAGGGTCATCCTTATATTTTTTTACATAACGACCGCTGAATTCTCCGACGGAATCAATAAATTTTCCTTGTTTATCCACAAGCGTTAAATCACCGATGCCATGTAGGGCAGCTACTCGACGGTCATCTGCACCAAAACTTGGAGCAGTATGTACCACGCCTGTACCATCTTCTGTTGTAACGAAATTGTCGGTTAACACCTTGAAAGCATCTGTTTTGCCATTCATCGGCTGGATTTCATTGCCAAAATTGAGCAATTGTTCATAAGCGATACCCCTCAGTATTTCACCTTTAAAAG
>JAYUUR010000486.1:0-8813 GCA_043754475.1 Saprospiraceae bacterium
GCCCAATCCGCTTGGTATCGCTATCAATCAAGCGGGCGCATCCGAAATTTACTTAAATGGGCATTTAATTCATCAATTTGGTCATTTTGATACAGATTCTACAAAAGTTAAAGCGTATGACCCTTTGGAAATTCCGATTTATATTCCTGCCGATTCTGTTGGACAATACCACTTGGCTGTGAGGTATGCCTTGCAACCTAATATCCGTTATACAAATATTTTTACTTTGACCAAGAATCGTTTGTTTAATGCCACGCTTCTCGATTTAGTGCCAACACTCAATGCTCAAAGGGAATTTCGCGTCTATTACACAGGCTTAGACGTCTTTAAAATCGGTGTATTTTTTATCATTTTTGTCCTTCACTTGGCTTTTTATTTTTATCAAAAAAGCAATAAAACGCATCTCGTTATAGCTATTGTTTTTTTTGCATTTACGCTTTGCTTTATTAATAGAATTATTGGACAAAATCAATTTTCAGTTGAATACCGCTATTTTAATTTGAATATTTCAAACTGGTTTCAAGGTATTGCGGCAATATTTACCTTGAATGTTTGTTATCGAATGGCAAAAGTACGTTTAGATATTTATTTCTATATTTTAGTTGTTTATATTATTGTAAATAGGTTACTATCCAGTTTTACTTATAGCGACTTCATTTGGCAACCCGTTTTAGCGTTGATTGGTGCTATTTTTAGTTTTATGCTTTTGCTTCGACTGATCCGAATAGGTTTTAAAAAAGGGTTTAAAGGCTTCTTTGTATTAAGTGTTGCCAATATGATTGCTTTTTTCAGTGTCTTTTGCCTAATGATAGCGGTACTCGCTTTGAACCACGGTATTTCTCCTTTTGGTTACAAAACTTTAAACTACGGTATTTCACCTTACTTGATTGAAATGATTCTTCTTTTAGGATCTATTTCAATACCGCTCGGTTTGTCGCTTTTTATGGGAATTGAAGGCAATGAAATCAATAAAGCATTGAGTAAACAATTGGTTGAAAATGACCAATTGAAGAATGAAGCGGTTGAACACGAACAAGAAAAACAACAAATTCTCGCTACTCAAAATGAAATACTTGAAAAACAAGTGACAGAACGGACGGCTGAATTGAATCAGTCTTTAAATATATTGAAAGCCACGCAAAATCAATTGATTCAATCCGAAAAGCTCGCCTCACTCGGTGAACTCACCGCAGGTATCGCTCATGAAATACAAAATCCCTTGAATTTTGTCAATAACTTCTCCGAATTGAGTGTGGATTTGGTTAAAGATTTAAAAGAAGAAATCGAAAAAAGCCCCCTAACCCCCGAAGGGGGAATAATAATTTCGGATAAAACCTATTTCGGCGAATTATTCGATGATTTAAGTCAAAATCAAGAGAAAATAAACCATCACGGCAAACGGGCAAGCAGCATTGTAAAAGGGATGCTTGAACATTCGAGAGCAAGTACAGGCGTGAAGGAACTGACGGATATTAATAAATTGGCGGATGAATATTTGAGGCTTTCGTATCATGGTTTAAGAGCGAAGGATAAGGATTTTAATGCTGATTATGAATTGATTATTGATGAAAACTTGCCTAAAATTGAAGTCATTCCGCAGGATATGGGGCGGGTTTTATTGAATTTGATAAATAATGCGTTTTATGCGGTAAACCAACGCAAGCAACAACTTTGCGAGGGTTTGGAACCCTCGCAAAGTTTTAGTACATACACCCCCTCAGTATCAGTCACTACACAACAGCTTGATAATCAAATAATTATAAAAGTTAAAGACAATGGCATCGGCATGACTGAAAGTGTAAAAGCCAAAGTCTTTCAACCTTTTTTCACTACAAAACCGACGGGACAAGGCACTGGTTTAGGTCTTTCACTCGCCTATGATATTGTGATGAAAGGGCATGGAGGGTCTTTGGAAGTGGTTTCTACTGAGGGGGTCGGTTCGGAGTTTACAATAGTTTTAAAAGAAAAGATAGAGATATTTAGTATAACAAAATGATTTGAATACTTTTAGTGAATTTTTATTTAACCTTTAAATTAATCCAATCTTTAAAACATACTTGATAAACAATACATTGAAAATCATTACCTAAAACCAAGCGCAATGAATCAACTTGATCAGCTTATCCTGTCGAGGAATCCCGAACCCGGGCATGACCTCAAAAACGTTCTAACACTTACAACATTTATAAAATTACTCAAAGAGGAAGAAGATTACTACCCCGGAGAGCAGCACAACACCAAACTAATGATAACCCGTTTACGTAAGATTTTTTACGATAAATGGGGATGGAATAAAGAATTGGTGGAAGGGGCTGCCCATATTGATACACGCTATCAAGTAACTGTCGTGGACGATGCGACAGAACATACGCAGGAAATTTCGCGATACACGCATTTTGGTTACGACCCCAAGCACCGTTCTGTTACCTATACTGCCAATGATAGGGTGTATGGCAATACACGCGCAGGAAAACCCACCTTTATCTATTCCCATGACCATCAAGAGGTGGTACTGCCAGATGGCACTTATTGCGATATTGCCCATATTTTAGCGGGTTTAGATGCCCATAATTACCCGCAGGTGGTCACGCCCTTGCCGTATTTTTTGCGCTTTATGAAATACCTTTTTCCGCATGTGAATTCCAATATGGATGTTGCTACTTGGATTGGTGATATTGGGAGTTCTGCTGGCGGTTTTTTGTTTGCGTATTTATTTCAAAAGAAAAAACCGCTTTCAATAGAACAAGAGCAAGGTATCATCAATGTAGAAGTTCCCGGTTCTGATATGCTTGGGGATATAGACCCTTATGTGATTAAAGAATCTTATGATGTATCCTCCAATAATGGCAAACGATTCACCGAAATTTTGGAAGATTATTATTTGACAGATAATCCCTATCGGAAACATCGGTGTTCCATATTCTGTAAAGCGAATGGTCTAAAGGGTTGGGATGGCAATGCCTTCCAAAATGAGACAGAATGGCTTCAATTTTATAAAAAACAATTGAGAGACGACACCACGTTTCAAGTTTTCAGCCTTACTAATGAAAAGCTCAACAGTATCTGGTTGCCTATTGTGATTTGGTTCAATGGTTTTAGAGAGGTGCTAAAATTGGAGTTGTTGTTAACATTGTTTTTAGAAAGTTTGAAGGAGGAGATAAAACGAGAACCGCAAGTGTAAAAGGTTAGGTTTATTAAACCTCCACGCCCCCCTCAGTATTTAGATACTTTTTCATAAAAAATCATTCTTCTAATTTTAAACCAAAATCTTAAACAAATGGAAAGTTCAAGAAACGTTTTCTATGTCCTAATTGCCATAGTTGCCATCTTTATTTTACCCTATTTTGGTGGCTATTTCTCTAATCATGGCTTATTCCCACAGGGGTATTTCGATTTCCCCGCCTTATCTGCACCAGCCAAAGCCCCGTTCAGTCTCATGGTTTTTATCATCATAGCAGGTATGTTTTTAATACTATCGGGTATTATTTTGTTTCCGAAACTTTTCGGCGCTAAAATGCTGCCGCCACCGCCTAAAAAAGAAGTGCCAAAAGTAGCTTATCCCATTTGGTTTTGGATTGGTCTTTTCGCATGGGGTATGGCTTTTACAATTGATACCTTGCACTTTAGCGAGCCTAAAATATTGGTCAATTGGACATCCGTTCCCTTGTTTTGGGGGCTAACATTGATAATTGATGGCTTGGTATATGTACGCACAGGTGGAAAATCCATTATATCTAAACACCCCCAAGCACTGATTGGTATCGGAACGGCATCTATTTCAGGTTGGCTACTGTTTGAATATCTCAATTTTTATGTAGATGAATCATGGATTTATCCCAAAGGCAACGTCATACCTCAAAGTGAATTTGTTATTTATGCGGTGTTGGGTTCATCAGGATTATTACCCCCCGCACTTGAAACATATAGTTTGCTCAATACTTTTGAGGGCTTCAAAAACAGGTATATAGCAGGTCCTAAAGTTAAAATCTCGTCCCGATTAAGTACCCTGTTTTTGATAACAGCACTGGTAGGTATGTTCGCTGCACCTTTTTTTCCAAATCAACTATTCGCAATTTTATGGTATTCCCCTTTGGTTATTATAGCCATTACTCTTGAAAAACGAGGCATCTGGACACCATTTACCCCGCTTAAAAACGGAGATTGGTCCTATATCGTGCTTTTATCTATGTCCTATCTCATTGTTGGTTTTTTATTAGAGGGCTTTAATTATTTGAGTGCTACGCATGTGAATGGGCAATTGGGCATTACTTATAGCCCCGATTATTGGGTGTACAGCATTCCGTATGTGAATACATGGCATATTTTTGAAATGCCCCTGTTGGGCTATATGGGTTATATGCCTTTTGGTGTCTATTGCGCTGTGTGGTGGATAGCCTTTGTCACCCTCTTAAACATTCCGTCAAATTTTGCCAAAAATGGCTATTAATGTGAATAATGCGTCGTGGATAAACATGAATATTAAATCTATATATACCCTACTTGCCTTCATTTTGGGGGCAAGCCACGCCTATACTCAAACTGCAGTTTGGGATGGAAAAAGTCGGCATGTCCTTTTGGGCGAACAAGTAACGCTATTGGAAGACAGTACCAAAACCTTAGGGATAGAGCAAGTTAGCTCGGCAACTTATGCTGGTAAATTTACCGCCTCTAACCAGAAAATATTGAATTTTCCTTTAGAAATGTCGGTTTATTGGGTTAAATTCACGATAAAAAACACAACTAAAGATAAACTTCTATTGGAAGTTGCGCAGCCTATACTCCCCTCAGTGGTTTTGTATTATAAAGATTCGAGTCAGCAATGGCAGCCCTATCGAGCGGGCTATACGATTAACCTGTATAAAAAGGACATAAAACACCACCTCCCTGTTTTTCAACTTTTGGGCGACACCTCAACCTATTATTTGCGCATCGAAACCACAACATTGCCGATGCCCATTAAATTATGGAATCGAGATACTTATGAAACGAAAATGAGTAATCAGAAACTTATATTTGGTATTTATATGGGCATTATGCTTTTCATTATTTTATACAATTTATTTTTATTTATTTCATTACGCCGCTTGGGGTATCTGCATTATTCGATACTCATTTTCACTTATGCCCTATTTGCAGCACTCTATGATGGCTATATTCTGTATATTTTTCCAGAGATCAATATTTTGACATGGTATATCTTTAATCCGATAGTGATGCAACCCTTTGGTTTGTTGTATTGTATGTTGTTTTTGAACATCAAAAAATATGCCCCCCGCAGTTATCGTTTGGCTTGGATATTTTTAATATATTTTACATTGTATATTGGTTGGCATTACTTTTTACCCCCTGCAATTTGTATCCTTGTCAGTCAAATACACGCTTTGTCGGGTATATTTTTGATGGCATATTTGGGCATAATGGTGGGCATGAAAGGCAATCGGTTGGGCTATTATTTTGCATTAGCCTATTTTATCTTTTTTGCCATTTCTACCATTGAGGTTATCTATGACAATACAGGCTATCCACCTTATTTAGTTGAATTGAGTTATATTTCCATCGCCTTTTTGATAGAAGTGGCTATTTTATCATACCTCTTATCCAAACGATTTGAATGGGAAAAAGCGGATGTCGAAAAAGGGAAAAAAGAAGCACAACAGCAACTATTAGAAAAGACACTGGAAAATGAAAAAATCGTGCGGGAACAAAATACAGTCTTAGAGCAGAAAGTAACAGAGCGCACCGCCGCCCTCAAAAAATCATTGGAAGAACTCAAATCCACTCAAACTCAACTCATCCAATCCGAAAAACTCGCTTCTTTAGGCGAACTCACCGCAGGTATCGCCCATGAAATACAAAACCCCTTGAATTTTGTCAATAATTTCTCAGAATTGAGCGTGGATTTAGTGAAAGATTTAAAAGACGAACTTAAAAGACCTGATAAAGACGAAGCTTATATAGATGAATTATTCACTGATTTAAGTCAAAACCAAGAGAAAATCAATCACCACGGCAAACGAGCAAGCAGCATTGTAAAAGGAATGCTCGAACACTCTCGTGCAAGTACAGGCGTAAAAGAATTGACGGATATTAATAAATTGGCGGATGAATATTTACGCCTTTCCTATCATGGTTTGAGAGCAAAAGACAACACTTTTAATGCTGATTATGAATTGATTATTGATGAAACGCTTCCTAAAATAGAAGTGATACCACAAGATATTGGGCGTGTTTTATTGAATTTAATCAACAATGCTTTTTATGCCGTAAACCAACGCGCCCAACCTTCGGAAGGTTTCAAACCTTCCGAAGGTTATACCCCCTCAGTATTCGTGAGTACAAAACAAGTGGAGAACACAATTGAAATCCGTGTAAAAGACAATGGCATCGGTATGTCGGAAGCAACCAAAGCTAAAGTTTTTCAACCGTTTTTTACAACAAAACCGACGGGACAAGGGACAGGTTTAGGTCTTTCATTGGCGTATGATATTGTGACGAAAGGGCATGGAGGGACTTTGGAAGTGGTTTCTACTGAGGGGGTCGGCTCGACGTTTATTATTACTTTACCTTTTAAAAGCAATGGATGATGAAGACTTTATTAGCAACACTTCTCCTCATATTAATAGGAAATATTGGCTTTTCACAAAGCAATAGAGACTTTGTGCGGTTGAAAAATCAACTATCCGCAGCAAAAAATGATTCAAGTCGCATTTCTCTTATGACTGAAATAGGTGATGTATATCGCGCCACAAATCAAGATTCGGCGTTATTCTATACAGAACAAGCCATCTCTTTGGCAAGGCAAAACAAATTTACTTTTATGGAGATTTGGGCTACTGCCGTTAAAGGTGCTGTATTTCATGATTTAGGCAATCTGCCCAAGGCTTTAGAAATAGAGTTCCAAGCCTTGAAACTGGCAGAGGACAGTAAATTGGCTATCTATAAAATCGGTCCCATTGTTTTTATTGGCAGAATTTATAATACCCTAAAAGATTACCCCAAAGCCTTATATTATGCTCGATTAGAAAACGACCTTGCCATTCACGAGGATAGCAAAATATATGCAAAAGAGAATCTTGCTAATATTTTTGAACAAATGAACCAATTGGATTCTGCTTTATTCTATATCCAACTGGCTGATAAAGAGCGTATAAATGTTCGTTCTGTGCGGTCATCTTCTCATAGAGTTTTTGGAAATATTTATGCCAAATTAGGCAATGATTCATTGGCTTTAGATTACTATCATAAAGGAATAATATACGCCAGTAAAAAAAACAATCAGTATCAAGCAGCCCTTACATTTATTGACGCTGCCAAATTGTATAAAAAGGAAAACAAAACCGATTCCAGTATCTATTATGCCAAACGCAGCCTTGAAACGGCACAACTTATTTCTTTTAAACAAGGCATTTTTGAAGCCAGTACACTTTTATCGCAATTATATGACAATAAAGACACCAAAGAAGCCTTTCATTACTACAAATTAGCCACAACAACCAAAGACAGTTTGTTCGGTGCTGGCAATATGCAAGCCTTACAAGCTATGATAGCCCAAGAGGAAGCCCGTCAAAAAGAGATTGAAACAACTAAAATAACGTATCAAAATCAACTGAAACAGTATGCACTATTGGCG
The DNA here is from genome assembly GCA_043754475.1 of Saprospiraceae bacterium. Classification (GTDB taxonomy): domain Bacteria; phylum Bacteroidota; class Bacteroidia; order Chitinophagales; family Saprospiraceae; genus JAAFJT01. The sequence continues at coordinate 7,631 of JAYUUR010000486.1, forward strand.
GGTTTGGCATTGCTCCTTGTTGTTGCGTTATTTCTTTATCGCAACAATGAAAAGGAAAAGAAAGCGAAAAATTTACTTCAAGAAAAGAATGAAGAAATCGAAGCGACTTTATCAAAACTCAAATCCACTCAAACTCAACTCATCCAATCCGAAAAACTCGCTTCTTTAGGCGAACTCACCGCTGGTATCGCCCATGAAATACAAAATCCCTTGAATTTTGTCAATAACTTCTCGGAACTAAGTGTGGATTTAGCCAAAGATTTGAATGATGAAATCCATAAACCCGAGATTGATAAAACTTATGTAGAAGAATTATTAACCGATTTGACTTCAAACCAAGAGAAAATTAACCACCACGGCAAGCGAGCAAGTAGCATTGTGAAAGGAATGTTGGAACACTCTCGTGCGAGTACGGGTGTGAAAGAATTGACGGATATTAATAAATTAGCGGATGAATATTTAAGGTTGTCGTATCATGGTTTAAGAGCAAAGGATAAAGATTTTAATGCTGATTTTTCAACTGAATTTGATGAGAACTTGCCTAAAATTGAAGTCATTCCACAAGATATTGGGCGTGTTTTATTGAATTTGATTAATAATGCGTTTTATGCGGTAAACCAACGCACGAATCAAATACGTTCGGGGAACTTTGAAAGTTCCCCGAACGTGGAGGCGGAACAATCCTATACCCCCTCAGTATCCGTCATTACACAACAGCTTGACAATCAAATAATTATAAAAGTAAAAGACAATGGCATTGGCATGTCAGAAGCTATAAAAGCGAAAGTCTTCCAACCCTTTTTTACAACAAAACCAACAGGACAAGGCACAGGCTTAGGGCTTTCACTCGCCTATGATATTGTGACGAAAGGGCATGGTGGGACTTTGGAAGTGCAAAGTACTATCACGCCAGAGCGTGATGGCGCACAAGGCGACAACGGGGGCGGTTCAGAGTTTATTATTACTTTGCCTATTTAAAAAGCCTATAAAAACCTTTAATTATGAAAAATTTAACCTTGTTTCTTCTTTTTTTCTCTTTAAACGCTTTATCACAAAACAACGATATTTTCCATATTGACAGCCTCCCTACTGAGGGGGTGCTTCTGAACAAAGGTTGGAAATTCCACATAGGCGATAACCTTGATTGGGCGAAACCTGAGTTTGATGATTCGGCTTGGACACC
>JAYUUR010000487.1:0-2955 GCA_043754475.1 Saprospiraceae bacterium
ATTGCCCAAAAAGATTGGTTATTCGTAAAAGGAGCGTAAGCCAATGTATGTCCTACTAATACCAATTCATCAGTAGCAGCATTGTAGTCGAAGTCATTGATATAGGCGGGGACTTCAATTTTTTTTTCCCAAACAATTGCCAACGTATTTAGGGCAAACTTGCTAAAAATAGCATAGTCTTGGTTGTTAATCGTTCGATAGCTGGCTACATAAACCCCATCATTAAAGGCTTTAATAACAGTAGGGTGATTTTTGTTATTATCCCCATAAATCTTACTCAATTGTGCCGTTAGTTCAATATTAATAAATGAACATAACAATATAAACAAATATAATTTTTTCATTTTTTTAAATTTTTATTAGGAGATTGATAAAATAATGCGTGTTCGCTCTATAACGCGACCTTAAGGTCGCGCTACTAATAACAAGGCTTGATAAACAGCGTCGTTTGAGCACTACACGCAGGATTCAGCGCATTTGTCACCGTCAATGTATAAGTTGTGCCATTGATAGGGTCAGGCGTATGTGTCAATTGACAGCCACTCGCGGTGGTTACTACCCCATTATTGAGGTATGACCATGTATAAGTCAATGGACCCGTTCCCGAACAGGTATCATAAGATGTGCAACCATTTAAAGTAATCGGCTGCCCAGGTATCGCACAAGGATTGACCGTTGGGCACAATATAATGGGTACAATTTCACATTGTTTTACACAATAAGGCGGCGTTTTGACACTCAAACAATTGTAACTATCTGTTACGACAACTACATAACAGCCCGCTAATGTCGCATTGTGAAACGGACCTGTACCCACATTGACACCATTCCAATACCAAGTGTAGTTATAAGTGCCAACAGGATTCACAACTGATAGCACAGTTGAGCCGCCTATGCAAAATTGCTGTGTCCCCGTTATCGTTGTATTTGTAGGCGGTTGCAATAAGCACACCCTTACCTCATTGCTATAACACGGCGTACATTGAGAATTGGGGTAGCTTTTCGGGCGACATTCTATTCGGTAATCAATACAAGTCGCACCAGGCGGCCACAAATAAGGCGAAAGAGGGTTATTGAAAGGGATGACTTGTGGTAAAACATTGGTATTTTGAGACGAATTCGATGACCCTAAAGGCAGCCAAGGTGACCCTGGAATATTAAATTTGAATTGCCAAACAGGGTTACAATCTTTAAAATCGGCTGGATTGACCATACATATCGCGCCTTCACCGCCTGGGCAAACCAAATATTGGTAGGGTGTTCCAGTAGGATAAAAAGGCGAACCTGCACATTTATCAATTAAACCACACACGGGCTGTTTATCTACATCAATACATTTTTCTATTGTTAAAGCAGGACAAATGCAGTTTGTTATGACTGCTCTAAAACATAAATTGGGAAAAGTGACTGGACCTGTATAAGTAAAAGATGTTGGATTAGATGGTATGTAGAGAACGTAGGGAGTCGTGCTACTACCAACATACCAGGCAATCGTCACATTAGGTCCTAAAGTGGGCAACAGAAATGGGTCACTTGAACTCAGGGATACATTCACCGACGTCGTAGCTCCTTCACACAATGCCGTTGGCGATGTGGGCACTAAATTAATTGTCGCGGTAGGCGGACAACATATTTTTAATGGGGCTTCATTGGTAAAAAACGTACAGACCTGCCCCGCTACTGTTTTAGTAATTTTTGCACGGTATTTTTTATCAATAAAACCAGCCGAATTACTATTACAATTAGCGGTCAGTTTACCCGAAGGCATATAAAAACAATAAGAGGAATTTGTGAAATAACCTGAAATAACAGATGGTGTCGTTAAAGAAGACCAATTACCCCCATTATCGCTAACTTGCCAATCCACGACGCTGCCACTCGGTAGTGGAGGCGTTGAAGTCGGTGTAATGCAGAAATGAGCAGGGTCGCCACTACAAATACCCGTTAGGACATTCGTCGAATTGGGTTTTTCTGTTATTGCGAGATTGAATGTAGGTGGGCAGGGCGTTAAAATAAAATTGCTGGTACTGCCCGTCTTGGTAAAACCGACCAATGTGCCATGATTGTTATTGCCACTCATATCTTGGGCTTGGGTGATAGTCGTGTTATTGCCACTTGGTATAGCAGGACCGAAAGGAGATAGAGAAGCCGTTTGGTCAAATGTCCAATTGGCAACTAAACCTGCGGAAGTACCCCCAAGTGTACAGTCTTTGAAATCATTGATTTGTTGAGCTGTCCGCACGGTACTCCATAGGCGGACATCATCTACTGTTCCCCACCAATCTTGTGTGGGCGTAGCACCGCCGCCCCAGTGCCCTACGCGAAACAGGGTTGTATTCAAAGTACCTGTCAAGGTAGAAGGGATAGCTGGTACAGGTAACAGCGTTCCATCCAAATAAAATAATAAGGCATTGCCGTTTCGCGTGACAGCAAGGTGGTGACAACCCGTAAGGCGTGAGGCTGGTGTAATCGCGGTGACAAAAGTAGGGATTTGAGTTGCAGGCACAGAGGTGAACCAATATAGCTGTAATTGCCCACCACACTCGCCTACTTCAAATCTCGAGCCAGGGGCTATTGCACCTCCGAGGGCAAAAAGCCTTCTAAAAGTACCACCACCAGTACACGCTTCTGTTGTTGGTGCAATAGAAAACCAACACTCAACAGTAAAATTCGCATTACCTGTAAGTGTAGGCGTTGACGTGATGGTATTAAGCGTGATATAATCCCCATTCCCATCGAAATCAAGGGATAAATTTTCACTCACTTGAGCTTTAGCTTGAACGGTTCCAAGCAAACAAAAAGCCAAGGCAAAAAATAGTGGAGTATTAATTAATCGTCTCATGGATAATATGTTTTTAAAGAAATGAAATTAATTGTACATTATAGTTTTTCCTTGAAAGATGCAGTGATGGAGAGTTGCTTCATTTTGGTTAATAATTTTAAAGGGTAAATGAT
>JAYUUR010000488.1:0-8806 GCA_043754475.1 Saprospiraceae bacterium
AAAAATTCAAGCAAAATAACCCATTGTTTCGCACCCAATGCTTTTTTGATGCCAATCACATTCGTCCTTTCTTTGACAGAAACGAACATGATATTCGCTACGCTGAAAATGCCAACCAAAAGCGCAAACCCGCCAATCACATAACCCGCCCCATTCAAAGCTGCAAAAACGCTGTTGATGCCATCCGCAAACATGGAAGATGAATTCATAGAAAAATCATTTTGCTCTTTGGGTTTGAGAAAGTGCAATTTTCTCATATTGATAGTAATATCGTCTTTCAATTGTGTCTCACTAACACCCTCGGCAGCTTTCACTTGAAGATTGCCAGCCCATGCGAAATTGGTTTTTACATTCATAATTGACCGTGCTAATTCAAACGAAATGAGCACGAGATTGTCATAATTGTATATTTTCAATAAATCTTTACCCGATTCTTTCAACACCCCAACCACTTGCATTTTGCGCCCCATAAATTTGACTTCACGACCAATCGGGTCAATTTCACCAAATAATTCCGCTGCTACTTTATAGCCTAAAATGACGCGATTCATGCCATTATTGTATTCAGACGCTGAAAAAAAACGACCTGAATCATATTCAAGATTGTGAAATTGGTCGTAATCGCTTGTAACAGCTACACATAAAGCGCCTTCAATATTATTATTGCCATATTTGAGGGTTTTTCGACCTGTGAAAAACGAGTAGGTCACTAACTTAGCCGTTTGGAGGTTTTCTGTCATATTTTTATATTCGTTAAAGCCTGGAGTCGGGCGACGAGCATACTTCCAATAATTTTCATCGGGGTCTTCATTCCAAGGCAATTTAGTGACATATACCACATCGTTGCCGAGTTTGTCAAAGCTCCGCCGCACATTGTCTTCAAGAGAATTGATAGCACTTTTCACAGCAATAATGCAAAAAATACCTATCATAATGCCGAGCAAGGATAGAAAACTCCGCAATTTATTAGCCATCAACTGATGGAAGGCTTGTAAAAAACTTTCTTTTAAAACATACATGGCATCAGATTGTTAAAGTTTAGGAAACTAAAAGTCATCAAAATTAATATACAAGCGATGATTCATAGAAACTTATAGATGAATAATGCGTTTTTATCTGCAAAGACGCATTTTTTCAAAATATTTTTCAAAAAACGATATTTTATTTTGTGAAGTTCCTTTTAAAATAATGTACTTTTGCAGGCATTTTATAAAAAATGGTATAAATCATTGATAATCAAACGAATATAAAAGAAATTAATAAAACGCATGAGGACAAAACTCTCGAATTTTAACTTCGACCTTGATAAAAAATTTATTGCACAGTACCCTACTCCGAATCGTGATGAAAGTCGTTTGATGGTACTGAATCGTGAAACCGGAAAAATAGAGCATAAGATTTTCAAAGATATGCTCGGCTATTTTAAGGAAGACGATGTCATGATTTTCAACAATACGAAGGTTTTTCCAGCTCGATTATTTGGAAAAAAAGAAAAAACAGGTTCGCTCATCGAAGTATTTTTATTGCGTGAGCTAAACCGGGAAGCCAGACTTTGGGATGTATTAGTTGATCCAGCTCGTAAAATTCGAGTGGGTAATAAACTATATTTTGAAGATAAAAAAGGCAATGAAGTGCTCGTAGCAGAAGTTGTTGATAACACGACCTCGCGCGGTAGAACCATTCGCTTTTTATATGATGGTACAGAGGAGGAATTTCAAAAAGATTTAATATATTTAGGTACTACGCCACTGCCAAAATATATCGGACGGGAGCCTGATGAATCGGATAAGGAGCGTTACCAGACCGTTTATGCAAAAGAAAGTGGGGCTGTAGCTGCGCCCACTGCGGGCTTGCACTTTAGCCGTGAGCTTATGAAGCGTCTTGAATTAAAAGGCGTTAATTTTGCAGAAGTTACTTTGCATATTGGTTTGGGCACTTTCCGTCAGATAGATGTTGAAGATCTTTCTAAGCATAAAATGGAAGCTGAATATTTCAGAATCACAGAACCAGCAGTGCAGGTTGTGAATGCTGCGAAGGAAAAAAATAAAAAAATATGTGCTGTGGGCACTACCGTCATGCGCACGGTTGAGTCATCAGTATCCTCATTGGGGCATTTGAAAGCGGCAGAAGGTTGGACTAATAAATTCATTTTCCCTCCCTACGATTTCAGTGTAGCCAATGCGATGGTCACCAATTTTCATTTACCCAAATCGAGTCTTTTGATTATGGCAGCAGCATTCGGTGGGTATGATTTGGTGATGGAAGCTTATCAGCAAGCTATTAAAGAAAACTATCGTTTTTATAGTTATGGCGATGCCATGCTGATTATTTAAATTTTTACCCCCTCAGTATTGAACTTATAAAATCTATTTTTTACATTTGCAACTTTAAATAAAAAAAATTTTTAAAATTGTTTAAAAGAATAATTAAAATTCTTTAAAACGTATTATTTAGTAAATTAAATTTGGATTAATATGTATTGGACGCTTGAATTAGCATCGTATTTGGAAGAAGCACCATGGCCCGCTACCCGCGATGAGCTGATAGATTTCGCCATTCGTTCGGGTTCGCCTATCGAAGTAATCGAAAATTTGCAACAGTTGGATGATGAAAACGAAATGTACGAAGGTATCGAAGACATTTGGCCCGACTATCCGCGCAAAGATGATTTCTTTTTCAATGAAGACGAATATTGACTAAAATCGCCGCCGCTGACATCTATACCCAAAAGGCTTAAAAAAAAATGGCTGTCATCCTGCGATTAAAATATCAAAGAAAAGTCTCGTAACGCGTGCGTTAAGAGACTTTTTTTATGTGTCTAATTTCTGCAATTTAGAATTGAAAATAAATAAAAGCATTCGCTGAAAATGTGCCGAAAAATGCTACTAAAAGCATTAAAGTGGCAAAACTAACGATTCTAAAAACAGGGTTTTCGATGGCTAATTGTTGTAAATCTTTTATATTATTATGAACTATTTCTGCTGTCAAAAGAATTAAAATAAGGATAAATGCTTTAATCACAACGAATTTATCAATGACGGTTCCCCATGAAAAACCTTCCAGACTGGCAATACTTTTTATAACGTCCACAGCCGTTGAAAAATCTTTAGCACGAAAGAAAATCCAAGCAAAACACGTGAAAAAATAGACAATCCCTATGTCAAAAGCCACTTGTAACCATTTGGGCATCTTGATAAAATTTTCAAATTTACCCAAAATTGGTCCCGCAATGCGTTGAATGATGAGGTACAAACCATGCAGGAATCCCCAAAAAACAAACGTCCAATTTGCCCCATGCCACAAGCCACCAATGACCATCGTGAGCATATTATTCCGATAAGTTATGTACTTGCCGCCTCTATTACCGCCCAACGAGATGTAGAGATAATCGCGCAACCACGAAGAGAGTGAAATATGCCAACGCGTCCAAAACTCTGAGAAGTTCTTAGAAAAATAAGGCGTGCGGAAATTCCAAGGGAAAGTAAAACCCAACATTTCAGCCAAACCACAGGCAATATTGGAGTAGCCTGAAAAATCGCAATATATTTGAAAAGAATACAAAATGACGCCAATCAAACAACTCATAGAACTGAAATTGCCTGGGAAAGAGAATATTTGGTCAACAAAAGGCGCAATTGAATCTGCAATCGCTACTTTTTTGAAGAAACCCCAAAGCACTTGAGCCAACCCCTCAGTAAAACGCACCCATGAAAACTGCCTATCGCCTCCTTGAAATTGCGGTAAAAATTGCCTTGCACGGACTATGGGACCCGCTACGAGTTGTGGAAAAAACGAAACGAAAGTGGCATAAAGGAAAAAATCACGCTCGGCTTTTATCTCTTTTCTATAAACATCTATGGTGTAACTCATGGATTGAAAAGTGTAAAAAGAGATACCGATGGGCAAAATAATATGCAAAGACTCCCAATTGCCATCAATTCCCAATGCTTTTAATCCCTCAATGAGTGAATTGGTGAAAAAGCCGAAATATTTGAAAAATCCTAGAAAACCCAAATTTGCAAAAACAGATAGGATGACAAGGTGCTGTTTTTTTCTACTTTCTTTTACTCTATCTACAAAAAAAATAGAGGATAGCCATAATACAGCAGTGAATATAGGAATTAAATAAAACAACCTATCTGCTTCAAAAGATGTATGAGTGATGTATTTATAGGCTACAATACTAATGGCGCTCACACTTGTCACGACGGCTAAAAATTTCTTTAAACTATTCGTCCTGCCTTCTTCTATGCCGACGCCCAAGAGGTAATCCAGTGTAGTTGTGAACGCTACGAGCCCTAAAAAATGCCAATCCCACCAGCCATAAAAAATATAACTCGCCACTAAGCACAGCCACATACGCGCACGACCTTTCAACAACCAATAGGTTGGGAAAAAAATAAGAATAAAAATTAAAAAAACAATGCTGTTGAAAACCATAAGAAAACGATGAATTATAAATGATGAATTATAAATGATGAATGATAAATGATGAATGATGAATAGAGCAAATCATTGATAATCAATGGTTTGTGCTATTTATCATTCATCATTCATCATTCATCATTACTTATATATGGTAAAATAATTTCTTTGAAAAGTAAATATCCTTTTCCGTTCAGATGAATACCGTCTATTGAGTATTCAGGATTAAGCCCCCCCTCAGTATTTTTAAATTTTTCATTCAAATTAATAAAAACTTGACCGTGCTTTTGAGCTATTTGTTCAATGTTTTTATTTAATATATCAATGTCCTCATTTTTAATGCCGTTTCGACGAAAATCATTATGGACAGGCAAAACGCTTTCTAAGTATAACTTCGTGTTAGGTGACTCAAGAAGTAGGCGATTGACTATTTTTTCATAATTTTCACTGATTTTACTGAGGGGTAAGAACAACAAATCGTTGACACCGATGAGTAGAAATATTTTCTTCGGTTTCATCGCTATCACATCGTCCAAGCGATTCAAAATATCAGAAGTGCCATCGCCTATTATGCCTCGATTGAGAATATTGGGGTTTTCTAACAATTCTGCCCATTCACATTCAGCGGTGATGCTGTTGCCCAACATAATGATGCGTCCTTCAATTATGGGAAGTGTTTTCAAATGACTTGTTTTATGTTTTTTTAATGAAACAACGCCTTGCCCTTTATTTTTTATCAAATAAAATATGTAGCTCGGGCTACCCATTTTGACTAATGCATACGCAATACCTATAATGCATAAAAGGTTGAAAAATAAAGAAATACGAAAAATTCGTTTCATTTAAATAATTATTTATCTACCGATATTTAACCCCTCTGGGGCAACCACCTAAGTAGTTACTATTTATCTTTCAAAACATCATCAATAGATACTTTGATTTTATGCTCAGAGTGTTTGAAATTTTTATTCGGATTGGTCATTTTAAACAACGCCTTGATTTGTTTTACAATAAATAAAGGCATGGCTTTTACTGCCAACCATACTTGTGGCGGCACATTGGAAAGGTACAAAGTCCAAAAAATATTACTGATGAAAATTGTTATTCCTAAAACAAATGCCAAGCTGATTTTTAAATTAATGAACAGACTAATTATAAAAAACACGCCCGATAAGCCCAATAAAATGAATAGAGGCGGTGCTACGGTCACCAATCCGAAAAATAATGTGTTCCAATTAAAAGTGAATAGACCCCTCAGTACAAAGCCTGTTGTGTTCTTCAAATTTTGAAAATAGGAAAATAACCAACGGCTGCGTTGTGTTTCAATGTTCGATACTTCACTTATTTTTTCATCATAACAAAGAGCATTTTTAGCATAAACAATGCGATCGCCCTGGTTAATGATGTGATTTTGCAGAATTTTATCCTCTTGCATCATTTTTTTCCAAAGTTCTTTTCCTTTCGTAATGTCCTCTCCATACAAATAGGACTCATACAAATTTTGCTCAATAGCCATACCGCTGCCTGAAATCACCGACGAACTGCCCAAAAGTGGTGGTACTTGGCGTTCTACATAATTTTTATAAAACTCGCCCAAAGCATCGGCTGCTGCTACTGTTGTATCCAAATTTTTAGCTGTCCGTTGTCCCTGAATGGCTTTGAAACCGGCAAGAGCATAAGCGTTGATATTCTCCAAAAATTGGGGGTGAGCCAGATTGTCAGCATCCCAAATAACTGTATAATCAGGCTTACGAATAAAGCATTCTGTAGCATAAATGATGGATTTTACCTTCAAATTCAAGGCAGGTTGTGGATTTAAAACCGTCAGTTTTTCATGTTGAATATCCCAATCAGACATATCACAATTATCTGCTAAAAGATAAATATGATGATTCTGATGCGTCTGCATCAGCAACGATTGAATCAAGGGCTTCGCTATCTCCACATTGCGATATGCCGTGATGATGTTAGCATAGTCGAATTTTTTCGAATTTTCACTCCCCCTCAGTAATGCTGGTGTTTTTTCTTTTTTTAAAAAACTCAATACGACGGTGATGAAAGGAAAAATCAGGAAAAATAAGAGTATTGAAGATAAGATGTAGAATAAGTATGTTAAAATTGTCATTTTTCAATGTATAGCGGAACTCCCGTTCCGAATTAGTGTATAGCGGAACTCCAGTTCCGCATGATTTTGTGATTGTATTGGGTGTGGTACTGTAGTGCCGCGTTACTTTAATGCGGAACTGATGTTCAGTGCTACATCTGTTACATTCCAAACTATCGCTTTGATGAATACTTTAGCATGTGCAAATTGACCCTTCAGTAAAAACGTCCCTAAATTTTTTGGAATGGTGAAAATTATGAGAAATAAACTGAAAAGTAATAAATTAATACCTGAAAAATTGCGCCGCATGAAATAAATACGATTACGATTCAGGTAATACGTTTTCAACGGAGACATTGCACCTACTGTTACAGATTCTTTATGATAAATCTTTGCACGGGGTTCTACCCAAATCTCATAACCTGCTCGCCGAATGCGTTCACACCAGTCGAGTTCTTCATAATATAAAAAAAAATCTTCAAACATAACGCCTACATTATCAATGACTTCTCTTTTCACCATCATGGCTGCACCATGTGCATAGGCAGTAGGTTGTGGCTTATTGTACTGTCCTTTGTTGGTTTCTTTTTCACCGATTGTCTGATTGCGAGCAGTCATTGGGTGCAAATGAGTTGAACCTGCATACTGAATCAAGTCAAGATTGTCTTTAGGATTTTCATTAAAATAGCAGAGTAGGGGTGAGGCAACGCCTAATTTTGGATGGCTTTGAAATAATTCGACAAGTTTTTCTAAACACCCCTCAGTCATTTCAGCATCGTTATTAATGAAAAATAAAAAATCGCCTTTAGCTTCCTTAACAGCCAGGTTATTCCCACCTGCAAAACCTAAGTTTTTTTCAGACCGAATACATTTTACCTCATGGAATTGGTCATTTAAGAAAGATTGAGGGTTGACTTTTGAAGCATTGTCAACGACGAAAATTTCGACGTTTTTATAGGAAAGTTGTTTGATGGAATCAAGCAATTCAACCGTTAAGTCTAAGCCGTTGTAATTCACTGTGATGATGGATATAAGTGGTTGATTTCTCAAAGTTAAATCGGTTTTCGCTGGCAAAGGTATGTTTTCTTTCAAGATATGCATTAAAAAAGTGGCAAGTTCATGACTTGCCACAATGTCGTTCTGATTTAGTGGATGGTTTCCCTATGACTAAACGTTTTCTTTTTGAATGAGAGAGAAAGGCGTTTTAAACAAAATTTTCAAATCAAACCAAAAAGAATTTCTCTTGGCATAATCAATATCTAATCCTATACGCTCTTCTGAAGACATATTGTCGTTACCGCGTTTGGTGACTTGCCACAAGCCTGTGATGCCTGCAGGTGCCATAAAACGATAAGCCCAATCTTCTTTGGTGAGCAGTTCTGCCTCATAAAGTGGCAATGGACGATTGCCGACAATAGACATATCCCCCCGCAGTACATTGAACAATTGAGGCAATTCATCAATGCTTGTTTTTCTTATAAATCGCCCAACTTTCGTAATTCGTGGGTCATTTTTTACTTTCATAAATGTAGAATCGCTGTATTGATTCATGTGTTGAATTTCGGCTAGTCGAGTATCTGAATCAGCATACATAGAGCGAAATTTAAGGAAATCAAAGACCATATAGCCCGTGCCACTGCGTTTTGAGCGATAAATAACAGGTCCACGAGATTCCAAACGAATCAAAAGAGCCGTTAGAATGAGGATAGGGCTGGCTAAAAAGATACAAAAGCATGCTATAAAAACATCCATGATTCTTTTAAAAGGGGAAACCGGCACTTTGAGCGTGTCTGTCTCATTGATGTTCATATTCGTCATTGTCGATTTGTGCTTGCGGAGGAATTCAATCCGTTCACAAATATCGCGGCTATCAACAGGTTGAATATAGCAATCATCTATGCCATATCTCAGAGCCATAGGATCTATCATATCCTTTTCGGCAGCAATAGCGATGATGGGAATATGAGCCGTGAGGAGATTTTTTCTGAAAGCTCTAACAAAGGCAAAATCATCTTTAGCCAATGCAGGATAATCGCAAATAATGGCGTAAGGAACATCAGACTGCTTTGTGGCTGTCTGAAGTTTGACCAATTGCCGATAGGCATGTACACCGTCAAAAGCATCAATATTGTATTGCGTCAACGAGGCGACAAACTCGGACGTACAATTAGAAATATTTAAGACTAAAAGCTCTTTTGTTCTTCGAAGAGCAAGAGTAGGTAATGTTTGGGTCATAGTAAGTTTGTTTGCGTGTGTGTCTTGTTAATGATTATAAGA
>JAYUUR010000489.1:0-8803 GCA_043754475.1 Saprospiraceae bacterium
TTTTTTTGACACTTTTCATCACATCCTCTTTGGTCAAGCCTGTAGTATTAATGTCGGGGTCTGCTGCTTTCTCCTGAGGTGTGAATATCAATTTTTGCATATATAATGGATTCTCTCCTTTCATTTTTTGCTTAACAATGTTCGCATAAGCCAACCGCGCTTGTGCAACAGTTTTCTTAGCTGTAATAATATCGTAAGCTAAATTCAAGGCTAAGAAGTTATTGGCTTCTTTATCGCAACGCGCACTTAGAGTGCCCTGTGTGCGGTCGAAAGTAACGCTACCATCGAATCTGCCAAGTTCATCCATTTTTTCAATCGGTACTTTGTAACTGATGGTCGTTTGCATCATATCGGTATGCTCAATCGGGAAACTATGCTTGGTTTCTTTCTTGTCAATACAGATTTTTTTCCAAACGCCTTTGTTCATCCACACAAGAGCATCTTCTGTAGAAACATCAGGATTGCCATATTTGCTTGTGATTTCCTCTGCTGCCATACGAGACGCTTCGGGCCAAGTACTCAAATCAGCCATCATGCCATTATTTCTACCCATTGGTGATTTACTGCCTACATATCTGCCAGAATCCATAGACATTTTGTCCATTGGCATTCTATCACCCATGCGTTTTGCAGTATCCATAGACATTTTATCCTTGTACATTTTGTCGCCCATGCGCTTTGCAGAGTCCATAGACATTTTGCCCATTGGCATTTTGCTGCCCATACGCATAGCAGAATCAGCAGACATGTCCTTTGGAATTCGCATATTAGGATCTATATTCGTATCCCTAAGCATGGTATTCTGCTTGAGCCTTGTCGTATCCTGTGCGGATAAATTCCCTAATCCTACTAAGAGAATTAATGTGAACATTGAAATTACTTTTTTCATTTTTTAAAATTTTTATCGGTTATGCTTAATTTTTATATTATAAAAAGAAATCCCGTTCAGTAGTGTGCTTTTATAAATAAATCGGTCAACGGGGAACAGACTCGAATACCATTTCGTTGGTCATAGACAGAAGGTTGGAAAACTTCTATATCTCTGATACCGTTTAGCCAACCTAACAAACCGATCAACCAATCAACTACCGAACAGAATTTCATATCTTGATATGAATTTATGCTCCAAATACTGAGGGGGTATAAATTCAAGTTTTGCTTTTTAATTATTGTGAAAGTGATTTGTTAAGGCATCATTTTTTCACGCTCCCAAAAACGATGTTGTGCAATAGCATTGATAAATTCTCCTGAATCTCCATTCATGACAACACCATTACATTTTTTATTTTTATCAGAATGATTATCATCTTTCATCTTCAATGAAGCATCTATTTTATCAATTAATTGACTGCCTGACCCGTCAGCCGCAATGGCTTTACAATGCTTATAAGCCTCATTAATGAATTCAATAGCAGCAAATTCTTGTAGCAGAGTAGTTGTACTTTTCTCTCCATCAGGCACATACACAGCATCAAATAATACTGAAGCAGCGGTTAAGAAGGTTTGGTCTACTTTAATTTTACTGCCATTGGCTGCTGCAATAAAACCTAAGTGCGGAGCAATAATTTTGGTCTGCGCGCCAGCAGCTTCAAGAGCCTTTTTCATTGTGTTTAAAGACGCATCATTCACACCATCTGCTGCCAAAATGGCAATGCACCGAGTTTTGATACTGTCTTTTACTGTATTTGCCATGCTCAATGCTTTTGAACTTTGCAATGAAGACGTCACTTTAATAGGTTGAAATTTGGAGGGATCACCGTCGGCAGGAACGCTCAAATTCATAGGTTGTTCAGGTGTTCCAAGCACTGTTATGCCCAAACCTTTCGCTACTCTTTCTGCTAATGATTTATCTATTTGCGTCAGCATACCCACTATTCTTATGCGAATATCTTCTCTTTCAAGTTTGCCCAGTTCAAAACGCAAAGCATTCACAATGTGATTTTTTTCAGCATCACTTTGGCTATTATAAAACAAAGTGGCTTGGCTAAAATGGTCAAAGAAACTTTGACTCCGAGCGCGCACTTTTCGAGCATCTATGCGCTCATTGTACGAAACGAACCCACCATCTATTGCCTTCGCTTGAAAAGGACAGCCATTGCCCGTAGTATTGGGATTGTAGCTGGATTGTCCTTTATTAATGGATTGTCGCATGTGCCCATCTCGCTGATTATTATGCACAGGAGCAATGGGGCGATTAATTGGTATTTCATGAAAATTAGGTCCGCCCAAACGGCTTAATTGTGTATCGGTATAAGAAAATAAGCGACCTTGCAATAGAGGATCGTTGCTAAAATCAATACCTGATACTATATGACCTGGATGAAAAGCCACCTGTTCAGTTTCTGCAAAAAAGTTATTTGGATTGCGATTCAATACCATTTTACCAATGAGTTGCACAGGCACGAGTTCTTCGGGAATGAGCTTGGTCGGGTCTAATAAATCAAAACCAAATTTATGCTCATCTGCTTCCGATACTATCTGCACGCCAAATTGCCATTCAGGAAAATTGCCACTTTCAATAGCTTCCCATAAGTCTCTTCTATGAAAATCGGAATCTTTTCCTGAAATCTTTTGAGCTTCATCCCAAGTCACTGAATGAACACCCAAGACGGGCTTCCAATGAAATTTGACAAAAACAGACTCATTATTCTCATTCACCAATCTGAAAGTATGTATGCCAAAGCCTTCCATCATGCGTAAACTTCGTGGAATGGCGCGGTCGCTCATTGCCCACATAATCATGTGCATACTCTCAGGCATGAGCGAAACAAAATCCCAAAAAGTATCGTGAGCTGACCCTGCTTGAGGCATTTCATGATGCGGCTCAGGCTTGACCGCATGAATGAGGTCAGGAAACTTGAGCGCATCTTGAATAAAGAAAACAGGTATATTATTCCCAACCAAATCAAAATTGCCTTCTTCTGTATAAAATTTAACGGCAAAACCCCTAACATCTCGAGCCAAATCTGTTGACCCACGCGAACCTGCTACAGTACTGAACCTGACAAATACAGGTGTTTTTTGACCTAAATTTTGTAAAAATTTGGCTTTGGTATATTTCGATAATGATTCAGTCAATTCAAAATATCCATGCGCCGCACTGCCTCTTGCATGTACAATCCGTTCAGGAATTCTTTCATGGTCGAAATGCGTCATTTTTTCTCGAAAATGAAAGTCTTCGAGCAATGTAGAGCCGCGCTCGCCCGATTTTAATGAGTTTTGATCATCATTTATTCGCAAGCCATGATTGGTTGTCAAAAATTCACCTTGCCCACTTTCAGTGTTTGTAGCAAGGTCATTAATTTTTGCATTATCGGTTTCAATGATTAAAGTTTTGTTCTTTGCCATGATTTTAAATCTTAAGGGAAGAGGTTAATTTAATTTTCTTCTAACTTGTAAATCTTCTAAGTCCGCAGAATCCTCATCGTCCTCTTCATCTATTAAAGTTGATTTCACCTTGCCGCGAGGGTCTTGACTTTCTTCCTCCTCTTCCTCATCAGCATTCGTAGAATTCTGTCTGCCCTGTTGATCTTGCGGGTCAATATAATCATACGAATCAGGCGCTTTATCCATATTGTTTTGGTTGCCTCTCTTTGCTTGATTGTAAAAATCTTGAGTATCGGCTTCCTTCTCGTCAGACGAATTATTCTGTTCAATACTATCATTTAAAAATTCAGATCCCTCGGAAAGATTGCCTGGCTTGCCTTTGCTATTATTTTCCATGATATTGATTTTAAAGTTTATAATTTGGTTAAAACAATTTTAAGCATAGTGTTGTAAAGGCAACTTTTTCATGTGATAAATTAATTATTCACAGCTTCAGAATTGATGAAAGACTCGGCAATATCTGTCAATTTTTCATCGGCTCCTTTTTCCTCATTGAGTGTTTCCTGCAATAGGGTAGCTGCTTCGTCTTCACCTAATGTTTTAGCAAAAGCGCAAAGTGTACCGTAAGTAGCAATTTCATAATGCTCCACTTTTTGACCTGCTGAAATAATGCCCGCATCGCGAACCATACCCTTTTCGGTATTTTTCATTATTTCCTCAGCCTCTTTTGTCAAACCGACCATTGCCTCACAGGTTTTGGCTTCAGCTTTCTCGCCGATGGAAGAAAATACTTCTTCCAAGCGCGTAACTTGTAATTTTGTCTCCTCCAAATGACTTGTCAACACTTCCATCAATTCGGGTGAAGTGGCATTTTCAATCATTTTAGGAATCGCTTTAGTGAGTGCTTTTTCTGCCCAATAGATGTCTTTGAGTTCATCTACAAATAAGGCACGTAAGCCATGAGCCACTTTGGATTTTGGCTTGTTGCCATTGGATTTACCATAATTTTGAGTGCCGCTTTGTGCGGTCTTTGATGTTGTTCCTTCCATTTTTGAAATTTTTAAATCGATTAATTATAAATTGTTTACTTAAATTGATAAACACTAAAGGTTGTATAAAGCATTGAAAATCAATGCTTTATACAAAAATACTGAGGGGTCTATTAACCCTCAATCAGCTTAACCAATTTTAAATGTGAAGTTTTAAGCACCCATTTTTTTGCCTCTCGCAAGGACGATAATGCCACCAACGAGTAGCACAACACCAACGATAGGTGACCAACTGACAGGATTGTTCTTTTCTTTACTGATTTCTATAGGACCTACATCCACTACTTTTTCTTTAGTGATATAATTGAATCCCGTGTAAACCATCATAACGATACCGAGTATGACGAGTATTAAGCCAAGTGATTTTGTTTGCATAATTTTATTTTTATGTTTGAAATATGATAATTATTTTCCCAACCAAACGTTCGTTCAGAAAACTTATTCTCCTCTGTCTTCTTCCAAATCATCGTGATTATCGCCGCCGATGCTATAATAGTTGTTCTCTTCATCTTCACTGCCAATCTCTTCTTGCATATCGTCCAAATCTGAGCCTGAAATATCCAATTCACTGCCGATAGAATCCTCATTGAAGTTCTTTTCGCGAATGATTTCGAGCCTATCTTCCTCCGTCAAATCTTTCAATTTCGACACTTCTTCAGGCACTATATCCGCTTCTTTGTAGGATTTGCGGTATATATCTTCGCTATCAGGATAAAGTGGATAACCCGGTGCCTCATTATCGGTGGCATTATCCGTTTTTGATTTAGGCTGATGAGTATTATCTAATTTATTTTTCATTTTATAAGAATCTAATGGTTAATGCTTCGCAAAATGTTGTTTTACAAAGGCATGCTCTTGATTTTCTGTCATTTTATCAGTTTGCTTCACCTCAATTTTGATGTTGTCAAAATGATGATCGGCTTTCAAAATATTGTGCAATTCTGCTTTCGCATCAGTGGGTCCAAAAAGGATAACCGACTCATAATTTCTAATAGCTTCTGCCAATTTTTTGTAATAATCCGAGTCTTGCTGCTGCTGTCTGTTATGCATCATTTTTTCACCCCTGCTCATATCATGCTCTTTGTCACCTTGCATGTTCTTAGATTCAATGATATTGGTTTCGATAGAATCGTTTGAAAATTCCATCAAATGTGCACTTGAATGATCCATCCAGATGCCTAAACTTTTTGTTGCTGTCATGTTGTTAATTTTATAAGGAATATGAAAAAATAAGTAGTTGTCCCCCATTTTCAAGCTGATACTGAGGGGGTGTATTTCAAGTGTTCATTAATTGCATTGCCCAAGTATAAGCCATATAATAATAAATATGACCACAGTGCTGATACAGCCTCCGCCTAATTTGCTCGCGCCATAACCGGAAATTAATCCTTTGAATAAATTATTCATTTTGTTTCTTTTTTATTGTAATAAATCATTTTTCAACTCTCAATTTTCAAAACTTTAGGCGTTGCTTTTTTCCTTTCTTCTTTAAATTTCTTTCTCGGTGCTTCATCGTCTAACTTATTCATTTTGCGATATGCTTTGATGAGGGACTCAGGATACTCGCCTTTATAATCTATTTTATAAAAAGAAAAACCATTGTATGGCACAACTTCCTTTCCTTGAGCAATCATCAGCCGTTTGTCCACGCCTTTTTTCTTGAAAAGTGATGTAAATGCGTCCATTCTGGCTACACTCAATTGTTGATATTTGGCATTGACAATGGCTGAACCAACCAATCGAGCGCATTTATCTTGAATAGTGAATGCCATAGAGCCTTTGATGTTTTTTTTCAAATAATCAAGGAACAATGTGTCTTTCACAGACATTTTATCTACTTTCAATGAATCTTTTTTGCTGAATGAGGCGGCATTTATTTTATTAGTTGCTAAATAATATTTCTTTTTGGCTTCAAAAAACAGGATATATTCTTTTTCTTTGGTTGCAAAATATTGAGGATATATATTGATGGTAGCGTCTGGTTTTTCTTCCAGAAAATCAACCATTTTTTTAAGAAAACGCTCTTGACTATTTTGCAATTCACTCTGCCGCATTTCCCATTTTAGAGTCAATAATTTTTCAATTTCAGATTCACTGTTGTTGACCTCTATGCCATAAGGCGTTGTCGGCGGTTTGATGAAAATATTTTTCAAAACATCGAAAATCACATCTTTCAAGCGAATTTAGCAGCCGTTATTTTTGAACCGCCTTTGCCGATTTTAAGGTTGCCAGTTGATTTCATATTGGCATCCAAATTAGCTCTGAAACTGCCATAATTGGATATATCTTTTAGGTATTGTTCTATAATTTGCAAGTCAAATTTATCCACCTGCACTGCCAAGCGATAGTCCTTATTTTCAACATTGAAAGTCATATCGCCCTTCATGTCGCCTTTGCTCGAACCCGATGAAAGGGAGAATTTAGCGGCTATCGTATCTGCATCCCATCGCTTACCTGTACTTTCAATGAACACATTTTTAATAAAATAATTAATTGGAATCAATTTATCGTGGTAATGAAATTCACCGTCATTAATTTTTATATTGAGTGCATTAAAATGCGTGACTGATTTAATAGTATCTGACAACTCATTGCCTGAAAATTTTTCAATCAAGTCACTAAAATTCAAACTCTTTTTGGTTTGGATGATAACGGATTCACATAAGCCCAATCCATTGTAATTTGCCGTCCTGTATATTGCTCATCATACTTTTCAACTAAATATTTAGTAATGGGTGAAATAAATAAAATCACCAACACGATAAGCATTACAAGGATGCTGGAAACAATCAGCAATGTTTTTTTCAATTTGCTCATGGGAACTCAATATACTTTTTATATAGATATACCGCCCAATCAGTTTGAATAGATATTTCTTAAAACATTGAAAATCAATACATTATGACATGATAAAGATATTATTCAAAGAAATAAAGAACATATCTTGACCGATTGGGACGGTATAAACAATTTCTTTTTACTTACTTACTTTCTTCCTCTGTTGTCCTTTGAGTCATCATCGTCGTCATCATCGTTAGAAGATTTTCTACCGCTATCTGGGTGTGAATAGAACAATTGAACGTTTTTATCCTGTCCAATTTCTTTATTTTTATTTCATTTTTTCATGTTTCTTCTGACTAATCATCGCATAATCCAAGTGCGTACGCAATATTGGAAGAGTAGCTGCAGCCCATTGTTTAATATCCGGATCAGTGGCATCATTGGCTGCTTTTTCAAAAATTTCAATCGCATCTTTATGACCCTTGACCATCATATCGGTGTACTCTTTGTCAAATTTGGTATCCTTGTCAGTCAATTTTTTATAAGCTTCTTCAGCATCGTTGGTAGGTGAAGTCGGGATGGTAATGGCTTTTTTCAAAGCCAATGCTTTCAAATCGTTAAAGGATTTGGTATGGGCATTTTCCATCATTTTACCCATCTCTTTCACATCAAGCATCTTGCTATTTTGTTGAGCCAATTGCCCCAGCTTAATTTCTTTCAAACTGATTTCTGCTGCATTGACAAGGAATTGCGCATCTTTTTCAGATTTAGCTGTATTAAATTTTGCTTCGTTGCGATCTTCCGCCACTTCTTTAGTGTCTTCAGGTTTTTGTTGTCTCTGACTTTCTGTACAAGACGATGTACCTACGAAAGCCGCGGCTACAAAAGCCGATTGGAGCATTGCTGTTTTAATCTGAATAATATTTTTCATTGTTTTAAATTTTAAGGATGATTAATAAAATACAATGACAAAGTTGAATGTCTTCGTAATCATATGTGTTATACAATATTTAAAAAAAATTGCATGATTCACACATGCATTTAAAATTCATAAAAAACTGTACCCCTTGTTGGTCAGCCATATTTGAAATAAAATATAGTATGCCTGTGGTAATTTATTCCCATTCTGTAACCTTATGGGTCATTAAATTCCCCAATCCCAAAAAGGTGTGCCAGCCAATTAGGCATTTTTACTGAGGGGGTGTTTTGAATACCACTTAAAAAATTTAAATTTGTAAAAAAATAAAAGACATGACAATAACAGTTGAATTATTGCGCGATGATGCCCTCGATTTGATTCGTCAGTTGGAAAAGCGTTCCATATTGCGGGTGAAAAATGATAAAAAAGTTGTGCAGCCTAAGAAAAATGATATTACTAAGCTGTACGGCACGTTGATATTATTATGGTTTAATCTTCACAATCCGACACCCAAAAACCCGCCCTGCCGTTTTTCCTTCAGCCGCCTTTATTCTGACAACCACCTTCGTTTTGCCCTTTAATAATTCCGCAGGAATAGGGTATATTTTATCAAAAAAACGCCCTGTTTTGCCGCCTTTGAGTTCTTGGGTGGCAATTTTGACACCGTCTATCAGTATGTCGAATAAGCGGTTTTTATCGTCGCCGATATAGGAGCATAAAAGACCTT
>JAYUUR010000490.1:0-2945 GCA_043754475.1 Saprospiraceae bacterium
TCTTTCCAAATGTCAATCAACTATTCTTAATCTCATTAAAATCTGTAAAGCGTTTTTAAAGCAAGTTTTGTAATAATTTTATTTTGTAGGGTTTTAAAACGTGGTTCAATACACGTAGTACTGCCCTTTCCTACTCTTTTAGTTAATTTAAATAAAAATGTTGATCGTTTATACAGTCAAACAAACCGTTTATACAATGCCCCCCCTCAGTATCGGTTTACCAATAAAAAAAGCCTCCACTCGATTGAGTAGAGGCTTGAAGAGAGAGGTCACAGACGGATTCGAACCGCCGTAGCAGCTTTTGCAGAGCTGAACCTAACCGCTCGGCCATGTGACCGCTTTTTAATTCAGGTACAAATATAGAATGTTTTTTTAATTTTCACTGAAAAAATCTCAATTTTTATTTAAAAAAATCTCTACGCACAACCTAATTATTGTCTTTATACTGAGGGGGTCGCTGTTTTGTTTCAATATCTAATATCTAAATATCTATTTTCTAATATCTACTTAACGCGGCACCTCTATCTTTTTCACAATATCTTTAATTACATCAGATGTCGTATAGCCTTCCATCTCACGCTCAGGTGTGAGGATGATGCGGTGATTCAAAACGGGATACGCCACGTATTGAATATCTTCCGGAATGACAAAATCCCTACCATTCATAGCGGCAATGGCTTTTGAAGTCTTCAAAATTGCCAATGATGCGCGTGGCGATGCGCCGAGAAATAGGTCGCCATTATTGCGGGTGTTATGAATAATAGCGGCTATATAATCCAATAATTCATCTTTGATATGCACTTTTTCTACCAATTCTTGACAGGCTCTGATGTCGTCCCCCCTCAGTACCGAATGCACTTCAGCCGTTTTTACTTGCCTAAAATCTTCTTTAAATCGGCGTAAAATGGACTTTTCCTCTTCAAGCGAAGGATATTCCATGTTTATTTTAAATAAAAAGCGGTCAAGTTGCGCTTCGGGTAGTTTGTAAGTACCTTCTTGTTCGATAGGGTTTTGAGTACCAATTACGAAGAAAGGAAAGCCCATTGGATAGGTCTTACCATCCACCGTCACTTGGCGTTCTTCCATCACTTCAAATAAGGCGGATTGGGTTTTAGCAGGTGCGCGGTTGATTTCATCTATCAAAACGATATTAGAAAAAACGGGACCCTCGTTGAAATAAAATTGTGAGGTTTGCATATTAAAAACCATCGTGCCGACGACATCCGAAGGCATCAAATCGGGCGTGAACTGAATACGGCTAAACTCAGCATGAACCGTTTTGGCTAATAGCTTCGCCGTCATTGTTTTAGCAATGCCCGGTACGCCTTCAATCAACACGTGACCATCGCATAAAATGGCAGCGATGAGCAAATCCATCATTTCCTCTTGACCGACGATGACTTTGAGTAATTCATTTTTCACGGCATCTATCGCTCCCCGTACACGGCTGAGATCGAGGCGATTTTGAGATAAATCCTTAACAATATCTACCTCCTCCTGCCGCGCGTCGCTCGCAGTGACAGCTATTCCTTCGGGCGTATTTTGAGGTACTATAATTTCAGATGTTTCTTCGTTTTGAGCTTCAAATTCGTTATTTTCCATAATTATAAAAAGTGGATTGATTCGCTTATTGAGCGTTTTACAATGATTTTTATTGCTACCGATATTTAGCCCCTCCGGGGCAATCACCGAAGTAGTTACGACTTTAATTACTATTTACAGTTTTATAAAAATAATTGAGTAAATGGTGAAATTCTACCATCGTCTGTTCCGTAATACTGTTTCTTGAAATGAGGAATTCGTAGCCGACTATTTTTTTAATATGCTCGAACGGAATGTCAGATTTTAAGGCTAAAGTATTGATAAACTCTTCATTCATTTCGCGTGAGGCGAGATGGTATTTTTCGCGGACAAAGGTCTGAAACTGCTTCATCATCATATCACATAAGCGAATATGCTCGCCTTGTTGAAAATACATTTGCCCAATGGTTTGAATAAAATCCAAGGAAGTATTGGATTTTTCTTCTAAAACAGGAATAATCCGTTGCTTACGTTTGGCTACAAAAAGTAAATACAATCCAATCAAACTCAACATGATAAACCATGCCCAACGCAATTGATATTGCGCTAAAATATACTTCAAAGGTCCATCTTTTTCAAGGTGCATATTCGAGCCTCCATTCATGCGGCGAACGACATCGCCAGAAGTGCGGCTTTTGGTATCCCAATAAATTGTTCCTGTGGGCAAGTGTGAAAAGACCTTTGAAGCATATCGCAATTTAGCAGTATCGAGCAAGTGAAAATTGGTAAAAACAATCGGATTAGAATGCAAATAAATCTCGCCTTTACTATATTTTATGCGGACAAAATTCACATCATTGTCATTTAAATAGCCGAGCAGCGTAAAATTTTTAGCCCCCTCAGTACATTCGCCTCGCAGAGTATCAATATGCGACCACTCATGTTTATGTTTGACGCCTGCAATTGTAAAATCATAATTAATAGGCTTGGTTTCAGCGAGGCTTGGATGTTTAAAATATAAATCAGCAGAATCAATATAGTCACCAGAAAAATTGTGATAAGTCATCTCATCATCATCGCAGCTATCTTTAAATATACTTTCCAGAAAATAATTAGGCAATACATTCGCTGTTAAAAAAGCCCGATTGCCTTCGCTAACAAATAGGAGGAGCTTATCCGTATCAGCCGTATCCGCATAAAAACCATCGCCTACGAATACATAATTAGCTGATTCTGACAATGAATCTGGGTTTGGAAGCGATTTAGAAAGGCGTTCCTTTAAATCTTGAACCGTTTTATTAGGGAAATATGTCTTCAAAATATCGTGCATAACAAAACTACCAAACGGCTGTTTGCTTGTTTCATCATACGTTTCTCGCCAATTGAAGCTTTTTTTCTTATTGCTTTGGCTATAAACGAACAGA
>JAYUUR010000491.1:0-2944 GCA_043754475.1 Saprospiraceae bacterium
ACTATAGATGTATTGCTCGGGATACATGACCCATCCTGCCCTCACTGGATTCTGATGAATATAATTAATTTTTTGACCAATAACCGATTTACTCCATAAAACAATTGGATGATTGTCATGTGTCCATATTTGATATACTTGTTCTTTGGCGTTGTGTTTGCCAAAATATTTAAACATGTATTGCAACCATTCTCGACGGCTTTCAGGTTCTTTTTCTATGCTTTCCCAGATTGTTTTTGCCGTAAATTTCTTGAAATCTCGCACGATGTCCGTGAGGTTGAAACCCTGTTTAGGGCTGGCTACAATGTGTATGTGATTTGTCATAATCACAAAGGCATGTAGGGTGAGTCCTTTCTCTTTTTGACAATATTTTAAACTGTCTATTACTATATCTCGATAGCGTTGTCGTGAGAATATATCTATCCAACCGACTACGCTCATTGTCATGTAATACATGCCCGAAGGGTCGTGTATCTTGTATCTACTCATAGTTGTCTTTTTGGATGGCTAAGTTATAGCGTTTTAGCTTTTGTACAATGTTTTGAGCTTTTTTCTCTTTTAAAAAAAAGACCCCCTCAGTATTTAGCCTTTTGAAAGCCTTTAAATAGAGAGATTGAAGCCTTTTATTTAAACTAAGAAGTCGAAGACTTATAAGATACTACATAAAGGGTCACAGACCCATTTACGAGCATCCCGTTCTTTGATTTAAAATTGTGAGCTTTTTGAATGACATCCAATGCCAGCAGGGCGAGGAGGTGCGAGCAGGATTCAAAGCCCAACAAACGCCTTCATAAGTAGGCAAGTCCGCTTTTTTATGCAAAAACATTAATGATTTGTTAAAATCAAACATAAGGGCATTTTTTTTAAATTATTAGAGTTTGATATATAGAGACATTCTTCATCAAATAAAATTTTAATTTAATGAAAACCTATTCATTTTCAATTGTTATCCTTTTGAGTTTTTTATCAAATGTATTGACGGCACAAGTCGTAAAATCAATTTACCAAACAATGGATATTAGTGATGTGACAAAACAAATTAACTTCGATTTTCCCGATTCCTGCGAGATTGTTCTTTGGAAATGTGAAGGAAAAATGATGTTTGAAACATGCGTGTCTATAGAAACAAGCAATGCTGAAATCCTCAATATGTTTATCAAAGAAGAGCGTTATAATATAGTTGAAGACAGTAACAGCATCGTAAAAACAATAAAATTTGCGACAATGCGCCCAATCATAAAAAATTCACAAAGTAAAATCATCAAAGAAAAAGTAGTTGTTCGGGTGTATGTTCCAGAAGAATTTATGGTAAAAAATACCACTGTTTATAAAATTGATAATGAATTACTTGAGGCAAATAATCAATAATATACTGTCTTATTGGGTATTTCCAAAATCTCTATTTGATTGCAAACCGAATAAATATGTTTGAGCGCATAAAAAAAGCGGCTTCTGGAAGGAAGTCGCTTTTTTTATTCAAAATACTGAGGGGGTCTAAGGAGGTGTCATCAATTTTGAAAAGGACAATGAACCCATTTTCCCGCTGGCACCCCATCTTCACCAAATTAACCCACAATATGGAACTGATATTTGCATGAAAACATTCATCAATTTACTAAATATTCATTAAAATTTGTAAAAAAAACTTAATTTTGTATTATAAAAACTTATTTATGCAAGCACATCATAGTAATACAGAAAATTACCAGCCATTTTCCAACTTGCAATTGGAACTTATTAATCTTTTTGCTGACAATGTTCAGGATGCTGATTTGTTAGCAATAAAACGGCTTATCGCCCAATATTTTGCCAATAAAGCCTCTGATTTGGCAGATATTGCTTGGGAACAACGCGGTTTAGACGCAAAATTGCTGCTTAAAAAGAATATGCGAACCGCTTATAAAAGACAATCAAAATGAAGGTTGTTTTAGATACTAACGTCCTTTTGGTTTCGATTTCAAGAAAATCTCCCTACTATCCAATCTATAAAAGTCTTTTAAGAGGAGACTTCCAATGCTGCGTAACAGTAGATATTTGGGAAGAATACGAAGAAAAAATAGGTGAACACATGGGCGAAATAGTGGCAAACGCTACAATGGAAGCACTCGATCGTTGTCCGGATGTTCTTTATTTTAAGAAATATTTCTATTTCCAAGCCATCAAAGCCGACCCCGACGATGATAAATTTGTAGATTGTGCGGTGGCAGGCAATGTGGATTACATTGTAAGCGATGACCGTCATTTCAACGTTCTAAAAAAATTACCTTTTCCTAAACTTCGCGTAATAAGTGCTGATGATTTCCTATCATTGGTGATTGAACAATTCCCTAATTTATAATCGAACATAAATTTTGAAGCTCGAAATATTCGAACAATGAGGCAACTTGTTACGCTTTTTCCTGATTTTCAAATTGTCTCCACTCTGCGGAGACAATGAAAGGAACACATAAATACTCGTAATCGTTTGAAAATCAATAATTTAAATAAATCGTAGAGACGTTGTATGCAACGTCTCTACCACCATTTAATTTTGATAAATGCTGCTGCTGTTCCATTTAACGAGAGCTTACCACGCTTGCTCTATATATTTTTCCTTAATCACAAATCTCAAACCAATGAACGCACCCACTGGCACAGCATATGATTCAAAAAACTCACGATTTTCAATCAAAGAACGGGATGGCTCGCCAATGGGTGTGTCACCCTTTATGGTGTAAAAAAGTTGAAGATACTGAGGGGTCAGGAGACCTCAAAATAGGCATCCGCAGTCGGAGATTGCGAACTAGTGACCCCGTTTTTCAGAGGTTAATTTGTGGGTTAGTTTGAGAGAGATAGGAGGCGAGCAGGTGACACTTTTACATGCTTTTTTCGCTTCTTCTTTTTATCTCCAAGTGAATACGAAAACCCCGTATTGAATAACCATGAAAATTCATAATAACCACTC
>JAYUUR010000492.1:0-8770 GCA_043754475.1 Saprospiraceae bacterium
GTAATGCCTTTTTTGCTGCACTATCATTCCTTTATGGAGAATGAGAGGCATTGTTGTGGAGTGAATCAAGGTTGTTGCGTTTTAGGCGAATGACAAAAATCAAAAAGAAAGCTGCCTCGAAATTGAGGCAGCTTTCTTTTTGATTAAATTTAAACTAAACCTAATTAATACACCCGCCCAATCAAAGGATGATCCACGATTAAAGTCTTCATTTTAGCAGGGTCAATTGTTCCTTGTTTTTGGTAAATGATTTTACCATTGGGCTCTACCAAGAGCGTATAAGGCAATGCTCCTTGCCAGCTTTTATCTATCAAATCAATCATTTTATAAGTATCATCGCCATTAAAAATATAATTTTTATTAGAAGCGCGGATTTTTTTAAGGATTTGCAAAGCTTTGTCTGCCTTGCCCAATTTATCTGCACTAATGGTGATTAATTCAAAATCACGGCGGCGATACATTTTATTAATGGTCATAAAATCCGGCAATTCATTCACACACGGTCCGCACCAAGTCGCCCACACATTGATAAGACGCAACTTTTTAGAATCATTTTTCAATAAATTTTGAATGCCCGCCTCATCAATGGTATCCAATACTACAGGTTCTTTTGCCCATTCTTCTAATTCAGTTTTGCTCAATTTTATCTTTTCTGCCCATTTAATCGAACAACCAAAAGTTTTTGTTTTCTCCACAGGCACGGGCTTATTAGCCACTAAAGCATCCAACGCATTGCGTGTATCAAAATTTTTAGGGGTCTTCTTAGGATCTTCTACATCATCTATTCGACCTGAGTAACGCAGTATCCGTTTTTCATCAAAAATAAAAACTTGTGGTGTAGCAATGGGTCCATATTTTTTCGCCACTTCTTGAGTCACTCCATCAAAGAGGTAAGGGAAATTGAAATTCTGCTCCTTCGCTCTTACAATCATCTCCTTGTAAGAATCACTCAAATCTGAATACCCGAGTTCATCGAGCTGAATGCCTGTCGGGTCGTTTGGAGAAATCGCAACGACTTGCACACCTTTACTTTTATAATCCATCACCAATTGCTTAATTCGGCTTTCATAAGCCTGTGCAGTGGGGCAATGGTTGCAAGTGAAAAGAATCATCAAAACTTTCGCTTTACTAAACGAACTGAGGGTGTACATTTTGCCGTCAGTACCTTTCAGTTTAAAATCAGGCGCAGCAGCACCAATTTCAAGCGTCTTAGGATCTTGTGTTTTAATAAAACTGAAACACAAGATTATAAAAAAAGAGAACATTAGTTTTTTCATCACAAGTTATTTGATTGTTAAAAAAAGAGAATCTTAAATAAAAGGCAATTTTATTGGTATTTTAAGACGTTGGTCTTAAATATGTCAAAATTAGTCAAAATCAAAATTAAATTTTACCATTTTTACAATAATTAAAATAGCTACACAGAATGAAGAACCATAAATTTTTAGCAATACTCGTCATTATCCTTTCTATGATAGGTACATCTTTTGCGCAAACGCCTAAAGTGGGTATTTTTGATACCGCTGTAGATGTCGGCAAGCCAAAATTAGCAGGTAGTTCCACTTATGATGCTATCAAGCAAGAGTATTCTCTTAAAGGCGCGGGCTATAATATTTGGTTTAATAGAGATGAATTTCATTATGTTGCCAGCCGTATCAAAGGCGATTTCATTGTCACTGCTGATTTTGAATTTCCCAATCCTGTTGGTAAAGATCCGCATCGCAAATATGGTTGGATGGTCAGAGAAAACTTACAAGAAGATGCCGCCCATTTTACCGCCACCATACATGGGGATGGTTTGACAGTGGCTCAATGGCGGGTCATGCGGGGTGCACACATGAGGGATCCTCAAGACGAATTGTTTTTTCCAAAGAAAAAAGCAAGGACTATTCAAATTGAACGAAAAGGCAAAACCTATACCATGCGGATAGCGAATGCAGGTGAACCGTTGCAATCTTATGGCTCAGTGACCATGGAAAATATTGGTGATAATCCGTATGTGGGTCTATTTGTAGGCTCGCACAATGCGGATGCTATTGAAGAAGCCAGAGTTTGGAATGTGCGCGTGGACAAAGTGATGCCCCCTAATTTCAATAGTGCTGATTCCATTGGTAGCCGATTAGAAATATTAGATGTTTTTACAGGCAATCGTAAAGTTGTTTATGAAAGTGCGACTCAATTTGAAGCACCCAATTGGATGCCCGATGGCAAAAAATTATTATTCAATAGCAAAGGCTCTATTTGGACAATCCCAATAGATGGCAGTGCCGCACCCTCTAAACTTAACACTGGCACAATAGAGCGCAACAATAATGACCATGTTATTTCTTTCGATGGCAAGATGCTGGGCATCAGTAGCAGTCGAGCGGGTATGTTTGGCGGCGGCTCTACCATTTATGTATTGCCCTTAACAGGCGGCGAACCCAAGCTCATTACTGAAAAAACACCCTCTTATCTACATGGTTGGGCGGCTAATAACAAGGAGGTTTATTATGTAGCGCGCAGAGATACCAATCGCAATTCGCTCTATCATGTTTTTAAAGCAAATATAGATAATGGTGTTGAAACTCAATTGACGCGCTATACCTTCGGTCATGTGGATGGACCCGAAGGTTCGCCCGATGGCAAATGGATTTATTTTAATGGCAGCATGACAGGTACGATGCAACTGTGGCGCATGAAAACCGATGGAACGGGTCAAGAACAATTGACTTTTGATCAATACAATAACTGGTTTCCGCATATTTCGCCCGATGGAAAATGGATTGCCTATATCGCTTTCGCTGACGATATAGACCCTACAACACACCCCGGCGGCAAGTCTGTCAGTTTGAAATTGATGCCTATTAATGGAGGATTTCCAAAAACCATCGCCTATCTTTATGGTGGTCAGGGAACGATTAATACACCTTCGTGGTCGCCCGATAGTAAGCAAATTGCCTTCGTCAGTTATTCAGGTCGGGTCAAATAGACCCCCTCAGTATTTCTATGAAAAAATCAACGAAAAAACTTCAATTATGAAAAATCTAAACAAGTTTATTGTACTCATTTTGATTCTCACATACTCTTTAAATCTATCGGCACAGCAAGACGGTTGGATAGAACTTATCAACGGCAAAGATTTTACAGATTGGAAAGCCAGTGAAAATGAGAGTACTTGGTCTGTGGTAGATGGGGTGTATCAAGCCGTCGGTAAAAGGTCTCATTTATTTTATACGGGAAAACATCTAAAAGAAGGATTTAAAAATTTTGAAATAGATGTTTGGGTCAAGACCTTTAAATTAGCCAATTCAGGCATTTATATCCATACTCAATATCAGCAAACAGGCTGGCCTTCAAATGGTATGGAAATACAAGTCAATAATAGCCATATCGGTGAAGGCGATTATATCGAATTCAAAAAAATGGCGAGTTTATATGGCTACCGAAATCTCTATAAGGCTTTTGGAAAAGACAGTGTTTGGATGAATGTGAAAGCCAAAGTGGTCAGCAATCGGGTGCAAGTATGGCTTAATGGCTTAAAAACAGTCGATTATGTACAAGCTGAAAATCCACCTTCAGGGGTCAAACGATTAAGCAAAGGAACTTTTGCCCTTCAAGGTCATGATGTTTTGAGTAAAATGCAATACAAGAGTTTTAAAGTTCGCAGACTCCCCGATGATGCCCGCTCTGATGCAACAGCACCAGTTTTGGGCGTTTGGTCTGATAGCTTTAGAGTTTGGCAAAATCGACAATACGCTATTGTAGATTTAAATCCACACACCTACATGACAGCAGCGGAACTGGCTAATTATCAATATCAAACCGGTATTAATGTAGCACTTGTTAAAAATGTAGGGGATAAAATAGCTTTAAGTTCAGCCAAAAATTTTCCCATATTTAAAGGCATTAGAGTGAATTCCAATACGATTAATGCATTTAAAACCTCGAATGAAGACTATATTTTAGGCGTGAGCATCGATTTAAAATCCGCTCAAACGTTGCTCTCTTCAGGCAAAATCAATATTTGGGCGCATAAAGGCGATGCATTGACCTTAGAAAATGCAGAAGCTTTATTGGATTTAGCAAAGAAAAATAATGTAGCGATTGAAATAGACAATGAAGCCAAGACCCCCTCAGTTGAGGTACTCAAATTGGCTAAATCCAAAGGCTGTCAATTCACTTTTTCAGGACTCGTACCGGCTGCTAAATTAGATAAATCAACGTATGTTTTGGATGCCATCAAAGGAGCAGGATTGGATTATAAAGACATTTATGTGCCGAAATAGTCATCGTTAAAAATCATTTAATCAAACTTTAATTATCAAAATTTATGAAAATGTTTCACTTAAAAAATGCTTTATTAGGACTTATCTTTTGTTTGATTTCCACTTCGGTAGGTGCTCAACAATTCAGAGTTTTGTTGTTTTCAAAAACTGACGGCTTCCACCATGAATCAATCAATGAAGGCGTCACCGCTATTAAACAATTAGCCATTAGACATACATTCTCTGTGGATTGGCAGGAAAATGCCTCCGTTTTTAACGATAAAAACCTTGAAAAATACCAAGCTATTGTCTTTTTAAATACAACAGGCAATATTCTCAACGACGAACAACAAGCGGCTTTTGAGAAATTTATCAAGGCGGGCAAAGGATTTGTCGGCATCCACAGCGCGAGCGATACAGAATACGATTGGGCATGGTACACCAAATTAGTAGGTAATACTTTCAAAATTCATCCTCAGCAACAAACCGCTTATCTGAAAGTTGAAGATAGCAACTTCCCTGGCATGGAGCGTTTTCCTAAAAAATTATTGTGGACAGACGAATGGTACGAATTCACCACGCCCGCAAAAGCCAATGATTTGAAAGTGTTGGTCTCCATAGATGAAAAAAGCTACGACCCTAATGTCAAATGGGGCAATGTTGAAGGTAAAGGCATGGGTTTTCATCCTATTTCGTGGTACCATCTTTATGACGGGGGTCGGTCATTTTATACAGCCTTGGGGCATATTCCACTTGTTTATTCCGACCAAACTTTTTTAGATCACCTGTACGGTGGTATTTATTGGGCTGCAACAGGTAAAGGGCTTTAATTTTAGTTTTATACTGAGGGGGTATGCCAATTTTATCAGTCGATAAAGATGATGAAATTGGCACTACCACTTGCTTTTTTTGTTTTTGAGTCAGACCTAATTTTAAACCCACAATCTTTTTACCTATAAAAATTATGACAAGGATAAGGGTATATATCAATGTAGCAGTCATTTGTTTTATTTTAAGTTGAAAGATAAATTACGGTTTTTGATAATTGAAATCAATGGGCAATCCACCGGCTTTCAATATGCCTTTCTCTATCGTTATTTTCTTTCCCGAAGGAACAAATACCAGTACGCGCGCAGCATCAGCGGGCACATAAATAGCAACTTTACCACTGACATTTTTATGAATAAAAGTGCGGCTTACACTATCATAAATATCCGTTTTTTGTGCGCCGATGTTGGTTTCTACTGTTTTTATCTCTTGATAAGGATTGAAATATAGGTAAGTCGGATAAGCGTCTGCCTTTTTGTACATATCTGTCAAGCGGCAATCAATTTGTAATATTTCAGGCACATTGGTCTTTTGAATCGTGCCGCCGAAGAAGCCTACATGACCGCTGCCATAAACCGAAAACATAGTTTGCTGGGGCATTCCTTTTTCCCATTGCGGTCCGTCGCCTTGCGCAAATGGTGTAATACCTTTGAACTCTGGATAACTTGACTCTTTTATAATCCCTTCATAAGCGATAACATTTTTAGTAACCGCCTTGTATTGTGGAATAGCTTGTAATGAATCGGGTATATCATAAGGATAACAAAAACGGGCTGCATTGGATGCATTTAATGCCCATTTGCCTACCGCCCGCGCCGAGCGTTGATCATACCGCACCATCGCTGAAAGTGGCACCATCAAGTCGAAAGTGTTCATTAAAAAACCGTAGCCGCCATTGTGAACGGTGCTGCCTGCCATGCCGCTGACATCATAATTGCCCCATTTATCAGCAAGAACACCCCAACCTTCTCGACCCACTGCTGACCCATCAAAAGTCCAATCGAGGAAGCGCTGAATGTCATAATTAGTACCGATTTCCACATTCATCCGCGCACCGATGTAAGCAGCGAAGGGCATCATGGCTTCATAAAAGCGGTTTTCTTTTTGATTATACAGCACATCCATCGCATTTTTGGCAGCGCGTAAATACTTTTCATCACCAAATTTTATCCAAGCCGAATAGAGAATAAAGGCATAGCCGCCCGCCACATCTTCTTGCGTAGGGATGTGATTTTTCTCAGGTTTCATGTTTTTAAAATCAAAATAAGAGTAGCTGTAGCTCTTGCCCATCACTGAATCCGATTTGTAAAACTGCTCGGCGATACCCCTCAGTATTTCATCAAAATTTTGCTCTTTTGGATAAAAATTAGCGACACTATAAAACAAGAGGTTGTTGTGCACTTCATACCAAAAGTCGTTGCCATAGCCGCCGCCGATGTGTGCGCCTTTATTGGTGAAATTCATGATGACATTCCAGCCATTGTCTTTGTTGTAATAATTGCGGAGCATTTTGACATAATTTCTCCCATCTTGATTGCTTTTGTCAATACCGACAAGAGTTGCGCCTAAAACAGCCCCCATAGCCCCCAATGCTTCATGGTTTTCGCCATTGTTGACGGCTGCACCCATGCGTATATCGCCCAAAGCAGTATAAATGCCGAAGGTGGTATCGGGGAAATTTCGTTTCATACCATCCAACCAGATGAAGGGTAGGTTTTCACCTTTTTGATTAAAATCGAAGATATATCGGTCAAAATCCAAAGCGGTTTGTTTCCAATCTTTGAAAGCGTAGGGCTTTGGGCGGTTGGGCATTTTGTCCACGCGCGGAATGGGGCGTTGGGCAATGGGCGCGGTGGTGGTTAATACCGCTTTTTGACTGATGCAGCCTACGAAAAATAGGGCGATGATGGGGAATAGGTGTATTTTTTTCATAGAATAAATATGAGGATGAAATTATTGAAATCTACTCTTTTACAAATGTGTGAGTCCTCTGGACTCGTGACAGGTCGATAATAGTACATTTTTCTACAAACGTGTGAGTCCGCTGGACTCTTGTGAGTTTTTTTGATGCAATAAGTTGATGCATAATTAATTAAAAATCAATAGCTACAACCTTAATACTGAGGGGCTGTGAATTCATCATTCATCATTTATCATTCATCATTTATCATTCATCATTTATCATTCATCATTCATCATTCCGTAAGTCTTTGACAATGCTCTTTGCCATAAAATAACCCATAAAATGTACCACCGCAATGACCAGCAAAGCATACCGCAAGGCAATATCCACGCTGACATACCGCGCCAAGACAATGAACAATCCGCAGCCGAATAAACGACCCACATACAAGCCCAATTCATGATTAAAAATATAGGTGAATTCATTGCGCTTTTCAATTTCAGCCACCACATCTATGACTTTTAATTGAATCGGAAAATAGGCAATATCCAGCAAAGGACGAGCAAAAAGCAAGCATAAAATAAACAAAATAACGCCAATTGCTGAAAATAAGACGGCATTGAATAAAGCACCTAATACAAAAAGCGTACAGCCAATGCCATAAATTAGCACCCGATGAGCGGGCGTTGTCACCCTACCTAAAATATAGAGTAATACCGCAGATACTGCTGCTGCCACCCCTTGAATCAAGCCCAATGAACCTTCTTTTCCTACGTGCGTCATGACGAGCATGGTCGGTGCGGTGACGATATAGCCCTGTGCTACGCCTTTGAGGGCAGCAAGTCGGAGCATTTTGTTCCATAATTTATCAAAATTAAAGAACAGGAAAGGGGCTTTCTTCGGGTTTTGAAACTGCCCATTATGCACTAATACTGAAGCAAAAGCTGAGAGGGCGAAAACAAAAGCCGTGATGATATAGTATGCTACGTTGACATTGCCGCTGAACCAGCCGCCTTTGTCCGTTGCTGCTATAAAGCCGCCTGCAAGCAAGGGAATACCAATGCCTGTAACGGTATAAAAAAAGGTTTCGATACCGTAATAGTAGTTGCGGTTGCCATCTTTGGTGGTGTTGAGGGCGAGGAAATCACGGTTTGCCCAGAAGAAACCGTAGGATAAGCCCATGATGAGTCCTGCCATAAAGACACCAAAAGTGCTGAGGTTGTTGAGCATCATCATAGCGGTCATAGAGACACCGCTGAGGAGCATGCCTAAGGAATAAAGCCTTGAAATGGGCAGATAATTGAGTAAAAAGCCATTAATCATGAAGGTGAGCGGGATGCCTGTATAGACCGCCAATTGAAAAATCACGACGAGGCTAATGTCTTCGGAGTTGCGCATAATATATGCTCCGATGAACAATTCAATGATGGGCGTGACCATCCCATATATCAAATTGGTGAGCAAAAGGGCTTTCATACTGAGGGGGTGCCCTTTGAAAAAACTTAATTCTTTTGTTAATTGATTCGCCATAAATTGTTAGTTTTTAATCTTATAAAGCCTTTGTAATCTTTGTAATCTTAGGAAGCCTCAAAGGCTTCCTAAGATTTTGATTAAGATTTTGATTTAATAATTCATTAGACTTGTTGTAAGTTGAAAATCAATTAGTTACCAAAGGTGTTTTTTCAACCACGCCAGGATGTCGCCGGATGTGGGCTGCGTGCTGCTGACCGGCAACGGCCCGTCGCCCAAGGACGGCGGGTGGGCGTTCTGCAGCGGAGGCGACCAGCGGATC